>JALOQW010000030.1 GCA_025459275.1 Pirellula sp. | reverse complement strand
TATTTCGTAGCCATCGCTGCCAAGCGGTGGATGAGATGAGTGGGGATTTGGCTGTAGCTGGCCAGTCATGCGCTCCATCGACGCAGGGTCGATGGTGGCTGCGATTAGTTGGCAGTTGTCCGTTGGCAGTAGGCAGCATTTCGTAGCCATCGCTGCCAATCGGTGGAAGTGGGTGGAACGCGTCGTCGTCGGTTTGAAGGAGGCTGCGTCCGATCGCCGTGGCGCCATTGTGGCTCGACGCTCCGCGTCGCTCGCGGTTAGTATTGTGGCTCGACGCTCCGCGTCGTACGAGGCTAGTATCTAGTATATAGTGCTTCGGGCAACAAGATGCCAGCGCAGCTAGACCGATGGTAACGATGGAGGACTGTGGTCAACCATGTGTGACATAGAGGGAATCAGCGGATGTTTCAGACACTGTATCTCGGCAACCTACAAGGGGCTCGGATCTATATTCATTGGTCTTTCTGGATTCTGGCCGTCTTTATTTTTCTAAGTGGTCTGAGTCAAGGCTTTGGGCACGCGTTCGCGTTGCTGGGCTTTGTGTTTGCTGTCTTCGGCTGTGTGTTCTTGCATGAGCTAGGGCACGCGGTGGCTGCGAAAGCGTTCGGTAGACGGACGCACGACATTACGCTGCTGCCCATTGGTGGTGTGGCACGTATCGAAGGGGGTGAGATGGGAGCAGTGGCCGAAGGCTGGGTGGCGATCGCGGGACCTGCCGTCAACTTTGTGATCGCTTTTACACTCTTGATAGGATCCTCTTTGTCAGGTGCAGCTTTAGACGTTAGTCCCGAGAAAGTGGTCAAGTTGACGGCCGTCCAGCAGTTGATCGTTGCGAATCTGGCACTGGCGATTTTCAACTTGCTCCCAGCGTTTCCGCTCGACGGCGGTCGCGTCCTTCGAAGCGTGTTGTGTTATTGGCTGAGTCGCTCCCAGTCCCTGGTCGTGGCATCGCGGGTGGGACAATGGGCGTCGGCATTGCTGATACTGACATCCATTGTCTGGTGGAACTTCATGGGGATCATTTTCGGGATCGTGTTGTTCTTGATCAATTCTGCGCAGCGTTTTCAGGGCCAAATCTTGGGCCAGCGCAACGGCGATCCATTTCAGCGACCCTTTCCCTTCGACCCGACCGGCAACAGTCCCTGGGACAATCGGCCCGGTAACGGCCCTCCAAATGACAACCGGACGATCGATGCACTCGATGTCCGCGAAGTGCGCCGCTAACAGCCGGATGCCGACCAGAATGCTTGAGAATCGCCCCCAGGGCGCATCCAGATTTTCAGAATCTGCGACGTCGCCTATACAACCGGAGCCTGGCTGCTTGCTAAAATAAGGGCTCCCACCTGGAGCCTCTCGCCTCCCCACCTTTCAGGAATCCGATCGTGTTTGGTTTTACTTGCCGCAGTCTCCTACGGTTTCAAGCCTTGGCATCCATGGGTGGATTGCTGTTGCTGAGCGTTTCGGGAATCACTCTTGCCGACGAATTGCCGTCCTTTGAAAAGGACGTAAGGCCGATCTTGAAGGCGATGTGTTTCCATTGCCATGGAGAAGAAGAAACCCTCCAGGGCGGGCTGGATGTGCGTTTGGTTCGCCTGATGCATCAAGGGGGCGACTCCGGCGCGGCGATCGTTCCAGGAGACGCGGCAGCGAGCCTGCTGTGGAAGCGGATCGAAGCAGACGAGATGCCCGAAGGGGCCAAGAAGCTCAACAAAAAGGAAAAGGAGATCATTCGGGCTTGGATCCAAAGTGGAGCTCCGACGTTGCGGCCAGAGCCAGAAAACGTCGAAGATGCTCGCTTTACTCCCGAGGAGCTCGCTTACTGGGCGTTCCAAACTCCTCAAAAACCAGAGGTGCCAGCCAATCATGTTGATATCGAGCGTGGCGAGGGGAACCAAAATCCCATTGATGCTTTCATCCGCGCTCGGCTGATCGAACTCGGTCTCGATTTATCTCCCGAGGCTGATCGAACGACGTTGATACGGCGCTTGAAAATCGATCTGCATGGCCTTCCTCCCACCACAGAAGAAGTGGAATCGTTTCTTCAAGACTCGTCTCCGAACGCCTACGAGAACCTAGTCGATCGGTTGCTTGAGTCCCCGCAGTACGGAGTCCGTTGGGCGCGTCACTGGCTGGATGTCGCAGGTTACTCCGAGACCGACGGCACTCCTGGCAAAGATACCGAGCGTCCTCATGCTTGGCGCTATCGCGACTATGTGATTGACTCGTTGAACCAAGACAAGCCTTACGATCAGTTCCTGATCGAGCAACTGGCAGGTGATGAGTGCATTGATGGGGATCCCGATCCCGAGAACGCCCGCCATGTCGAGCTGATGACCGCGACCGGTTTCTTGCGTATGGCACCAGACATCACGGCCTCGAACAATGGCTTGCTAGATCGCAACCAAGCTGTGGCAGACATGATCAAAGTCGTGGGCTCGTCTGTTTTGGGCCTGAGCGTCGGATGTGCCCAATGTCACGATCATCGTTACGACCCGATCACGATCGAAGACTACTATCGCTTCCGTGGTATCTTCGATCCAGCCTTTCCTTTGTCCGCATGGCAGCAACCCGCCCAACGGCTACTGGATATGACCCCCGCATCGGATCGGGCTGCGGCGGACGCCATCGAGGCCGAAGCCGTGCGCCGTGAAAAGGATCTGGCGGAACGAAAACGTGAAGTGGGCAAGAAGATCCTCGAGACCAATCTCGCAGCAACTCCGGAAGATGTTCGTGAAGCATTGGTGGTTGCGATCGACACACCCGCAGACAAGCAAACCGAGGAACAGAAAAAGCTATTGCTCGAGTATCCGATGGTGCGATCGGTCGATGCGATTGTCGGCCAGTTGATCGAGTTCGATAAGATCAACAACAACGAGAACTACAAACGCTTTGATGCCGAGTCAAAAGAGATTGCTAAGTTCCGACAGACCAAACCTCCAGCGCGTTTGATCATGGCGGTCCGCGATCGAGCCGATGTTGATGCCTCCAGTCATGTTTTCTTCCGCGGAGATCCCGAACAACCCAAGAAGAATGTCGAACCGGCCGAGTTGTATGTCCTCGCGCGGGACCGAGCTGCATCGCCGATCCCTGTGGTTAAGCCCGAGGCTGCCAAAACGTTTGGTCGTCGATTGGCGTACGCAAAGCAGATCACCGATGGAACGCATCCGTTGGTAGCGCGTGTTGCCGTCAATCGCATGTGGCAGCATCATTTCGGTATCGGTTTGGTCCCCACGCCCGGTGATTTCGGGACCTTTGGACAGCGTCCCACACACCCTGAGTTGCTCGATTGGTTGGCATCCGAGTTTGTGCAAGGAGGGTGGCAGAGCAAACGCATGCATAAGCTGATGGTGATGTCGCACACCTATCGGCAACGATCTCAACGGACTCCATTGCTTGATGAACGGGACCCCGATAATCGTTGGTACGGTCGAGCTAATTTGCGTCGCCTTGATGCGGAGACGATCCGCGATGCGATGCTGCTCGTATCGGGTGACATGAACTGGAAGCTAGGTGGTCCGTCGGTACCCATTGCGGAAGACGGGGAAGGCCAAGCCACGATTGGTCGACGATTGCTGAACGAGGGGCTCTACGCAGGCATCGAAGATATCGGTCCCGAGAAGTATCGGCGAAGCATCTACTTGCAATCGCAACGAGGATTGCCTTTGAGTCTCTTGGAGACGTTTGACATGCCCAGCATGAACCCGAATTGTGATTTGCGACGCTGTTCGACGGTTGCACCGCAGGCCTTGATGTTCCTCAATGAGGCGTCCATCATCCAATTCGCCGAACGAACCGCGGATCGACTCTTGCGAGAGGTGGAGAATAGCGATGAACGAATACACCAGTTGTTCGTTCGACTATTTTCTCAATCTCCGACGGAGGAGGAGCGTGCTCAATGCCGTGAGTATCTAAAGATGCAGCGAGATGTGTTTGCATCGGATACAAATCCGGATTGGCAAAAGCGAATGGAGTCCGATCCGAATGCACCGGACATGCGGGCCTTCGCGAGTTTGTGTCAGGTTCTGATGGCCTCCAACCGATTCTTGTACGTCGACTAACTTGTACGTTGATTAAGCCGAACAATAGGAAAGTCCCTATGAACATCCCATCACTCTGCTCGCGTCGGCATTGGTTGCACTCGTCGGCTTTTGGTTTGGCGGGAGTTGCGGCGGCGATGCTATTGAAGGAGGACGGATTGCTGGCTGCGGATGGAGAAACCAAACTCGCTAAACCAGATCTTGAGCCGCGAGTGTTTGATTTGACTCCCAAGCAACCGCACTTCGAACCGCGAGCCAAGGCCATGATCAGCATGTTCATGATCGGTGGGCCAAGCCAAATCGATTTGTTTGATCCCAAGCCGGAATTGATCAAGCTCGACGGAAAAGAGTTTCCGGGGGAAGTGCAATACGACAATCCAGCCCAAGCGTCACGAATGGTGATGGGACCGCAGTGGCCATTCTCTCCGCGAGGTCAATCGGGGATCGACATGTCGGACCTGATTCCTCACATGGCGGAGATCGCCGATGAGATGACCTTGATTCGGTCGATGCAGACGAATGTGAACAATCATTTTCCATCTATGTATGCCTTGATTACCGGGATGGGGGTTCCAGGGCGAGCCAGTTTGGGAAGCTGGCTGACGTATGGATTGGGTTCCGTGTCTCAAGAGCTGCCAGCCTTTGTGGCGTTGACCCATCCTTGGGGGCTGCCCGTGAATGCTGGGGACAATTGGTCGAACGGTTCGCTGCCGTCGATCTATCAAGGAACCGTCGTGCGACCCAAGGAGCCACGCATCTTGAATTTGGATCCACCGGACCACTTGCGGGGAGCGGCTCAGGCAGCGCAGTTGGATTTTCTGAAGCGTTTTAACGCATCTCATTTGGAACAGCATCCGAACGAGAACGACCTCTCGGCGCGCATGGCCAGTTACGAGTTAGCGGCCAAGATGCAACTCGCGGCCAAAGAAGCCTTCGACATCTCGAAGGAGACCGAAGAGACGCATCGTATGTATGGGATCGATCAAGAGGTTACTCGCGATTACGGGACTCGCTGCTTGATCGCGCGGAGATTAGTGGAGCGTGGCGTTCGATTCGTCCAGATCTTCAACAACGGCCAGTCATGGGACCATCACGACTCAATCCTCTCCCAATTGCCTGCCCGCTGCAAAGAAATCGATCGGCCGGCGATGGCGTTGGTCAAGGACCTGAAGCAGCGAGGGCTGCTCGACTCCACCATCGTTCATTGGGGTGGAGAAATGGGACGTTTGCCAGTGATCCAAGTCCCACCGGGTGGAAACGCCAAAGAAAAGGTGGGCCGTGACCACAATACCTTCGGCTTCAGTCAGTGGGTGGCAGGAGGGGGATTCAAAGCAGGTTATTGCCATGGTCAGACCGATGAATTCTCGCACCGAGCTGTCGAAGGGATTATCCAGCACCACGAATGGCTAGCGACCGTGTTGCATCAGTTTGGGCTCGAGCATGCGAAATTGCGATACAAAGCGGGAGCCCAAGAAATCTCGCTCGTGCAATCCCCGACCGCTCGCGTTGCACACGAATTGCTGGCCTAAGGGACTTTTCAAAGAACTCCTGTGACCCGGGGACGGTTAGTGAGCGAAAGTGGTTTTGAACATGGCGATGCCCCGAAGTGCAGCTCGCGCTTGCGGCTCAGGGGGGGTTACTTGGGGAGGTTTCCGTACAACAAACTCAGGTACTGCGTGAAGATAATAAAGATGACTGTAACGATCATCGCGGCGATGAGAAACCAGATGGCGAAGCCGGCGGTAATCGCAAGTTGCTTGAGGGCCAACTGCGCTTTTTCGCGATACTGGATGGCCATTCGCTCGAGCGACTCGGAGTCGCTGCCGCTCAGTTCGCCGATCTCGATCGCTTGAATGAACTCTTCAGGAAAAACCTGCGGGGCGGCCAACGACTCCGACAGCGATTGCCCTTTTTCGATCCCCTGAAGGGTCAGGGGCAGTCCCGACATGTAGTAATAATTGCCGGTGCTCAAGATGGCTTCGCGGACACTTCGTTTCGCATCCACGCCAGCTCCCAGCATCATCGACAAGGTCATCGACAATCGCGACATGGCAGTCTGCGTGAAGACGGGGCCAATCACGGGAATGTTTCGCACCAATGGGACGAGTATATTGTGACAGTTGAACCAGTTCTTCCAGATGCCAAAGCTGATCACTCCGATCACCATGCTGATACTTCCGATGATCGCAAGGAAGATCATCACCCCAGACACTCCTCGCAAGCCAACGCCGGTGAGGTCCAGTGGTTTTTCGTTGATGCTCCCTGACTTAAAAAACCCATTGATGAAGATCAACGCGCACACAATGGCGATGGCGATCAACAACTGAATGACCGGGGTCGTGATTTGCGAAATGAAGTCCTGTCGGGTCTTCTTGAGGTCTAGGTAGTACTCACCCATGAATCGAAGGGTGCGATCCATTTGGCCGGAGTGTTCGCCGGCTTCGACCATCTTGAGTAACAACGGAGGAAAGTAGTCCCCTTGCATTCGCATGGCGTCTGCCAGCGAGTATCCTTCACGAATGCGCTCCGCCGTATTGCGACACGCATCTCGATATCGGCTCGAACCTGCTTTGGCTTCGGTTTCGAGGATGCGCAAGATATCGACGCCGGCATGAAGCCCGGTGGCCGTGCGATTGCAGAAGTTCTGGACCTGGGTCAGTGAGGCGCCGCCAAGCAATCGTTCGAGCGCGCGGCGATTGCTCGGTTCACTCGCGGTGTCCATGCTCGAGGGGAGCCGCCGTGTGGGCCGCGATGTCGGTTTGGGCTTCGAAGAAGATGCGTCCCGAGACATCGAGTTGGCTCCTCAGTTGTTGACTGCTGCGGGTGATCGCTGCCGGTAAGCGGCACCGGCAATTTATCGTTGCACGCGGGCCGAGCCCCCTTTGGCAAGCGTTTCCACTTCGGGAAGTTTTGCCATGGTGGTATCCCCAGGAAAAGTTGTGATGAGTGCGCCGTGGGCCCATCCTAGTCTCAAGGCTTGTTCGGGATCCTTGCCGGTCAACATGCCGTAGATCAATCCTGAAGCGAAGCCGTCACCACCACCGATGCGATCGATCACGTCCAATTGCATGGTTGGGCTTACATAGCGTTTTCCATCATACCAGAGTACAGCAGCCCATTCGTGCCGATTGGTCGATTTCACCTCGCGAAGCGTCGTTGCGACCATTTTGACATTTGGGAACTTGTCGATCGTCCGTTCGATCATTTTGAAGAAGGCGTCGGGATCGAGTTCCGACTTGTGCTCTACATCCTGTCCTTCGATGCCGAGACCTTTCTGGAGATCTTCTTCATTCCCGACAAGGAAATCGACATGCTGGGCGATTTTCCGGATCATTTCTTGCCCTTTGGCGGCGCCACCGATGGTTGCCCACAGCTTGGCTCGATAGTTCAAGTCGAAGGAAGTGACTGCCCCCGACGCCTTTGCTGCCTGCATCCCTTCGATGATCAATTCGGAAGTGGTGTTGGAGAGGGCTGCGAAGATACCCCCGGAGTGGAACCATCTCACTCCCGAACCAAAAATGGACTTCCAATCGAAGTCCCCCGGCTTGAGCATCGCGCCGGCTTCGTTGGCTCGGTTGTAGAAGACGACGGGGGGACGCACACCTTGACCGCGATCGCTATAAACCGTCGCGATGTTTGGACCGCGAACACCGTCATGTTCAAAGTGCTTGTAAAACGGCTTGACTCCCATCTCTCGCACTCGGCCCTGGACCAGTTCCCCGATCCCGTTGTTGACCATGGCCGTTGCGATCCCGGTCTTGAGACCAAAGCAATCGGCGAGATTGGCGGCGACGTTGTATTCTCCTCCAGAGACGTGGATATCGAAGGTGCGAGCCTTTCGGAACGGGATGATGCCAGGATCGAGCCGATGCACCAAGGCACCAAGGGACAAAAGATCGAGTTCGCATGCATCGTTTCGAAGCGCTAGTTGGGCCATGGATCAACTCCTTAAGTGGATGAATCGTTGAGTAGATGAATCGTTGAATCAATGAATCAGATCGTGGTCGACGAGAAACCGCCGTCGATCACCAAGTTATGCCCAGTCACGAACGAGGACGCGGTCGACGATGCCAAGAAGATGACGGATCCCGCCAACTCATGCGCGTACCCAAATCGTGCCATCGGCGTGTGGCTGATGATTTGTTGTCCTCGCGGTGCCAAACTGCCATCGGTGTTGTAGAGCAGACTGCGATTCTGTTCTGCGGGGAAGAAGCCAGGGCTGATGCAATTGACTCGTATCCCTCGAGGAGCCCACTCGCGGGCCAAGAACTGGGTCAAGTTGATGACAGCGGCTTTGGCTGCCGAGTAAGCGACGACGCGCGATAGGGGAACCATCCCCGACATGGAAGCAATGTTGATGATGCTTCCGGAGTTTCTGAGCAGCATCGTTTCGCCGAAGACCTGACATGGCATGACGGTGCCACCGATAAGGTTCAGATCGAAAACGTCTCCCCACGCCGTCAACGAGAGACTGCAGAAATCGTCTCCGGGTTGCAACGTGGCCGCATTTTGGTTCCCGCCAGCGGCATTGACCAAGATATCGACGGGTCCCATCGACCGTTCGATGGAATCCCGAGCCTTAATCAAGGCATCCCGATCCATGGCATCCGCCATCACAAAGACGGCTTCGCCTCCTTCACGCCGAATTTCTTCGGCTCGACTCATTCCACGTTCCGCATTGCGGCCGACCACAGCGATGCGGGCCCCGGCGGCTCCCAATGCCGATGCCATAGCCCCACCGAGGCTGCCGGTGCCTCCGATGACGACCGCTACTCGATTTTCCAGCTGAAATAGACTTTCTAATCCCATGTTTAGGACCCAATCCCATCGCTATTTGGAAGCGTTTTTCGATCTCTCTTGTTCCAGCATTGGAAGTCAATACCCCCCTATCCGCAAGGGGGGCGAAGATTCCGTGACTACATGAAATTTTCACCGATTCTTCTTTGAGAATTCAGTGGGCAGTCGGCTTTGTGAATGAACGACAAGCAAGTCTTTAAGCTTCGATGAATACCCGTGCTCGGTCCTTCTTGGGATCTCTTTCTCCAATACAACTTCGCACGACGTCCGCACGCTGGAACTGGCTGGAAATCATCGTTCGGTTTGGAGTCCTTATTTCGAGGAGGTTGGATTTATGTATTGTTCTCATTCTCTGCGAGACCGATTTCTCGCGCGATCCGCGAAGCGTCGCGGATTTACACTGGTCGAATTGTTGGTAGTGATTGCCATCATCGGTATTCTGGTCGGTTTGTTGTTGCCGGCGGTCCAAGCTGCTCGCGAGGCAGCACGACGCATGTCCTGCCAAAACAACATGCGACAAATCGGGCTCGGGTTTATGAACCATGAGTCGGCGTACAAGTATCTGCCACAAGGCGCCTATGACGGCGATCCCAGTTTGCCTGGGATGGTCTATAACGAACCCGTTGGAGCGTACGAGAGTGGCACGACGTGCTGCCGAGCCGGCCATCCCAATGGCTGGAATCAGTTCTTCCGAATCCTGCCATTCATCGAAGCTCAGAATGTGTACAGGTTAGCTCGTTTTGAGGTTCCCCCGTTGCACGCTGGTCGACCTGCCAACTACGACGGAGAAGATGACGTAGCGCGATCCATCATCCCCACCTACTATTGTCCTTCGCGACGAAGTGGCGCCGTTTATGGTAGCGGTTTCTTTTCACGATGTGACTACGCAGGCAATGCCGGATTCTATCAAGGTGAGGTCCACGAAAATTGGGGGGATATTCCCCCAGAACCTCTTGGACTGGCTCCTCGTCGTAACGAACGAACACCGGAGAACTTCGGGAATTTTTCTGGTCGTCAAGGGTATATTGTGTGGCCGGGTCAAGGTGCAAAGCGGAGGCTCCGCGACGTGACTGATGGGACTTCTGCAACCATCATGGTTTCGGAGAAGCACATTCCTCAGAAGCGGTATGGAAACGACGGTGGCGATAATGAGCGCTGGAATAACAACGGCTGGGACGAAGACAATATTCGTTACCACTTCCCGCCTAAATCGGACACCGATACGGTCTCCATCCGCGTCCAAGGAACACCCGCGGATCCTACTGGCACAGGTACCGTCTGGAGACGATACTTTGGATCGAATCATGGAAGCGGCTTGAACGCAACCTACGGCGACGGCTCCGTCCGATTTTCGCCTTTCAACGTCGACCCGCTCGTCTGGATGCGTCTTTGCGTCATTGATGATGGCAATACGGTGCAATTGGAAGAGTAGCTCCCCCGCCAACAGTAACGCCCGTCTCGAACGCCCGATGACACCGGTAGACAAGGCGGATGCATAAACCATCCGCCTTGTCTCTTACCATCGCTTTCCTCATGACACACGAAGTTGAGAATTACGAATGACTACGAAGATTCGATCCGTTTTTGCTCTGGCTGTTTTTGTGTTAGTCTGCGGCTGTGGCGGTTCAGGCGAGATCGTCGTGCCCTCGGGTGAACTAACTGCTGAACAGCAAGCCAAAGTCAAAGCCGAGGACAAGCAAGTGGAGGATGAAGAGAGTCAAGGCAGCAACAAGCAGCAGTAAACTCCTTTTCTACTATGTTTGTCGTTTGGATGTTACCATCTACACCCCTTGGAAAGTCAATGTTCATGAGCTGGCATCGAAGTAGCTGGTTAGTCATTTGTGGCTGTGCATGCCTTGGATGCGCGTATGAGTCGAACCCTGGCAATCCGACGCCGATGGCTTCTTCACAGGGGAGTGAAGGTAGCGAAAGCGGCAACAAACCGGATGGAGACCACAACGTCCAAAGGGTTACTGCAGTCATGCTCGACCATCCCGAGTATGCCAATTGGAGCCGATTTCCAGTTGGGACCTCCATCACTCGCAAACGGACTGTGACCAATGAATTCGGCGAAGTGAAAGTAACCACTCGAATGTGGTTAGAGTCAAAGTCTGAAAAAGAGGTCGAGGTCGGAAGCCAGATCAATGTCGCGCGACCGAACGAACCGCTGGAAGAGAATCCCGACAGCTTTACCAAGTATCCTGCTCAATTCCAACTACCGGAAGGGATGGACCCTAACTTCTTTTTGCTCCCAACAGCGAATGCGAAAAAAGCCGGTGAAGAGGTCGTTGTGGTTGATGGCAGGGAAGTGACCGCCGAAGTTTACGAATGGGAGGACAGAAACGAGACCGGCCCAATGGATGTTAAACTATGGCGTTCGATCGATGTCCCTGGTCGAATCGTTCGGCAGGAGATGATCACTCGCTCCAGCCAAACGAAAACGATTGAGAACGTTGAAGCCTTCAAGACTCCATCATCGGAGGACAAAGGCGGAGACTAGACACTTGCACCTACGAAAGTCGATCTGATGCTGTTGCGATTCACACTACTTCTCGCTGTCACTAGCTGCCTAAGCACTCCCCTTGTTTCCAACCCCCTTGCGTTCGCGCAGGAGCCGACGGAGTCCATCCCTGAAGCCAAGGCGGCACCGCGATGGTGGAAAGGGAATCTTCATACCCACTCGCTCTGGAGCGATGGCAACGACTTCCCCGAAATGATCTCGGATTGGTATCGGCAGCGGGGTTATCACTTTCTGGCGATCTCCGACCACAATGTCCTTCAAGAAGGATCTCGGTGGATGTCACTCAAGTCGATCTCGGCTCGAGGGGCCTCGGCAGCATTGGGCAAATATCGCGAACGCTTCGGTTCTGCATGGGTGGAAACGCGTGGAGAAGAGGGGACGGATTCCTTCGAAGTCAGGCTGAAGCCTTTGGATGAGTATCGATATCTTCTTGAGGAGCGAGGTTCCTTTATCTTGATCCCCGCGGAAGAGATCACGGACAAAGCCGAAGGCAAACCTGTCCATATGAACGCAACCAACCTTGCCGAAGTGATTCAGCCACTCGGCGGCAAAACGGTTCGGGAAGCGATGGAGAACAATCTACGAGCGATCTTTGAGCAAGAGAAAGCGAAAGGACGCGAGATTCTGCCCCATCTCAACCACCCCAACTTCGGTTACGGTATCACGTTCGAAGACTTGGCAGCCGTCATGGCAGAACGATTCTTCGAAGTCTACAACGGCCATCCAGGGGTCAATCATCGCGGGGATGCCGATCGTCCAGGCGTTGAGCGGATGTGGGACTTGGCCAACCACTTGCGAGTCAACAAGCTAGGAGGGAACTTGCTGATGGGGGTCGCAACCGATGATAGCCACGAGTACTTTGGCAAGCCGGGAAGCCGGCCAGGACGTGGTTGGGTCATGGTCCGTTGCCAGTACTTGACCCCCGAACACTTGATCCGAGCCATGAAGGCGGGCGACTTCTATGCGTCAAGTGGCGTTTCGCTTCGCGATGTCCAATGGGACCGTGAACGACGAAAACTGTCCGTTGCCATCCAAGCCGAAGCAGGTGTGACCTACACGACAGAGTACGTTGTCACATCGTCCGATGCCGAGCCGGACCAAATCGGTCGTGTAGCTTACTCAACGAACGATCTCGAATCCTCTTATCGGCTAGCCGATGGTGAGACCATCGTTCGCGCTGTGGTCACGAGCAGTCTGACTCCTGTTGATCCGGTCTTCGACGATCAGAAGCAACAAGCCTGGACTCAGCCCTTCACTATTGTTGAATGAACTTCGAGATCAGACCAGAGCGACTCTGCGTTTAACAAGGGTAGTGGAAGTTGCCAAACTTCCCGGAGCTCAAGGATCTTTGGCAAGATCCACTACATTAGATCCGTTCGTTGAACGGTATTGCGGTTAAACATCCACTACCTTAGGTTCCCATGGCTTGGTTGAGATCTTCGATGAGATCGTCAGTATCCTCGAGGCCGATCGAGATTCGAATCAGAGAATCCGAGATACCCGCGGTGGCCCGTGCCATCGCATCGTAACTGGCATGCGACATGGTTGCGGGTTGTTCGATGAGGGACTCAACCGCTCCAAGACTCACTGCCAGGCCGAACAGTTTCGTCGCTCCGCAGACGCGCTTGGTTTCAGCCAAGTCCCCATTCAATTCAAAGGAGATCATCGTTCCGAACTGGTCCCCCATCATCTTGCGAGCTCGTTCATGTTGAGGATGGCTGGCCAGGCCCGGGTAGAGGACGCGACGTACTCTTGGATGCGATTCGAGCCATTGGGCGATCATCAACGCGCTTCGGCATTGTTCGCGGACTCGCAACGCTAGGGTCTTGATCCCGCGGTGAAGAAGAAACGATTCCAATCCACCCAGAACAGCTCCGGTTGCATTCTGGGTAAAGTACAACCGCTGATGTAGCTCGCGATCGCGCGCGGCGAGGACCCCTGCCAGGCAATCACTGTGGCCACCCAGGGCTTTGGTTGCTGAATGCATCACCAAGTCTGCTCCGTGTTCCAAAGGACGCATGATGCACGGCGGAACGAACGTACTGTCGACTCCCAGCAGGATTCCCGCGGAACGGGTGATCGATGCGATCGCTGGAATGTCAGGGATCGTCATCAAGGGATTGCCGATGCTCTCGATCCATACCATCTTGGTATTAGGTCGGATCGCGTTGGCGATAGATTCGGCATCGTATGCAGGGACCAGCGATACCTCGATTTGATTGCGGTTGCAGATTTTGTGGAGCAGCCGATACGTTCCACCATAGATATCACTGCCAGCAACCACATGCGAACCCGCTTCCAGGAGCATCATCGCGCAGTGGGTTGCCGCCATGCCGGAGGAAAATGCCAGAGCTCCTGCAGCTCCTTCCAGATTGGCCAGCACCTGTTCGACGCGGGCTCGTGTCGGTGAACCACTTCTCGAATAATCGAAGGTGCCCCATTCGCCCGCGCCCGGTTGAATAAAGGTCGTCGCGAGATAGATCGGTGGAATCACCGCTCCGGTGGCGTCCGGTTCGCTGCCGACATGGATCGCTCGTGTTCGAAACTTCATGATGGACTCAATGCTTGTTCAAGGTCCGCGATCAAGTCCTCGGCGTCCTCGATCCCGCACGACATGCGAATCATGTTATCGGCAATTCCAAACTGCTGTCGTTGCTCCGGTGGGTAATCGAAGTAACTCATCACCATTGGCTGCTCAATCAAACTTTCGACCCCCCCGAGGCTTGGGCCGATACGCGGGATACGGCACGCATCGATGATGGCAGCCGTTTGTTTCCAGTCTGCATCTCGAACCAGGAACGTGATCAACCCGCCGAATCCCTTCATCGTGGACTTGGCAATGGCATGCGTAGGATGGGACGCTAGACCAGGATAGTAAACACGTTCAATGCGAGGATGCGACTCCAGGAACTCAGCCACACGCTGTCCATTCTCATTATGCCGCTGCATGCGCAAGGCAAACGTCTTCAATCCTCGCTCCAGTAGATACATGCTATGGGGAGCATTGATGCAGCCGAGTATGCCTCGCAGTTTGCGAACAGGATCGAGCTTTTCGCGCGAGCCACTAATGACTCCCGCCAACAAATCGTTGTGGCCACCCAAATACTTGGTGGCCGAATGCCAAACGTAATCGACGCCATAATCCAAGGGCTGGACGTTGAATGGTGTGGCCAGTGTTGCATCGATGAGCGTTTCCACTCCACGTTCTTTACCCAAAGCAACAAATTGCTCCAAGTCGATCACGGTCAAATGAGGGTTCGTTGGGGATTCGCTGACGATCATCTTTGTGCGGTCATTGATCGCTGCGTTCATCGCGTCGAAGTCACCGGTTTTGACTTGGTGAGTGACCACACCGAATCGGGACAGGTGCTTGAAACAGAATTCGCGACTCCGGTGATAACACTCGTCGAAGAAGACGATCTCGTCCCCGGCGCTGAGCTTGGCCATGAGGAGTCCGACGATGGCCGCCATCCCGCTCGAGTACAAAATGGCATCCTCGGCACCGTCCAGGGCAGCCAGTTTGCGTTCGACTACCTTTTCGTTTGGATTGCCGTAGCGGCCGTATTCTTCGCGGTCCTGCTTTTCCTGGATGTATTCCAGAATGCTCTGCGTAGACTCGAACGTGTAAGTGCTCGAACAACAAATCGAATCCGTGATCGCGTTGTTGGCTTTCTGACGGGCTTCGCCAGCGTGAACACTGACCGTGCTTGCACCTGCGTGCCGTACGGACTCGGAGGAGGTTGGGTTGGTTTTGGATTCCACAGTAATGCTATCGTGAGTAATGCTATTGTGCATAATGGACGACAATCTGAGCCGACTTGGGGCTGAGCCGATCAAGGGCTGAGCCGACAAAAGGACTGTTCCCTCAGACATTTGCGACGGACGGAGTCGCTTCCACAATCACAGCGTATGGAAGCTTGTCGCTGGAGATCCCGCACGGTGCGAGAGGCTCTTTAGCAGTGAAGGCTGCAATCGGCCGCAAATCCCTGAACAATGGCAGTCTAGCCTGGGGGGCTCATGCCAGCAAGTATTTTGAGGCGGTTTTCGCTCGTCGCATCGCCCAATCGTTGTAAAATACTGCCGGCCAAGTGGTGGTACCGTCGCGATTCCCCTAACCCCTCGAGTTTATGCCTTTTTCAAGCCTGCTTCGTAATGCGTGTTGTGCGTGGCTGATCATGCACTCGACGTGCGCTATGGTTTACTCGCAGGCTCCCAGCGACGAACCTCCAAACGAGCCTTCGCGTGAAGCAATCCTCGAGTGGATTCAGGATCTGGGATCCAGCGAATTCGCGGTTCGAGATCGTGCGACCCGGCAGTTGAACGCGTTGTCGACGGATCACCTCCCTTTGCTGGTTGAACGGCTCGAACCGGTTACGGACCCCGAAGTCAGAGTGCGGTTGTCCGGAGTGGTTGCCAAACTGAAGTTCGAGCGGCAACAGAACATCGTGCGGGCATTCTTGCGAGATCCGGACATGAATCAAACGCATGAACTTGATGGATGGGCGACCTTTGCCGCCGTCGCCGGTCCCATTAGAAGCTCGAAGAGACTGTTTCTGGAGTTATTGGATCGCCACCCACAGCTGGTCGAAAAGCCTCTCGAAACGGCCCAGCAGGCCTACGAAGCTGCCGTGGCTGTCTCGCGTCAAATCCAAGAGTCCGAGATCCAACTCGGTGAAGGTGAGCCGTCCGACGGTTTGGCGCTACTGTACTGTTTGTGCACCATGAACGCACATGGAGACTCGAAGTTGGCAGCATCAGGCCTCCGTGTCTTTGGACGGTTTCCCTACAACCAACTGATCCGAGACCCTCAGTCCAAGCGACCGATGGAGACGTTGGTCGAACGTTGGGCGGTCTCATTGCAAGCTCCCAGCGATTTGACCAGCGCCATGTTGATCATGATCGAGTCGGATTTGTCGACCGTGCGAAGTGTCGCGCAAAAGATGCTCCGCAACCGACAAGGCCCCGAACGCGCAGATCCTGAGGATCTTTTGATCGGTTTGCAAGTCATGTTCCGATCGGGCACTGTCGAGGATCTGCCTTTGTTGGAATCCTGGCTCGATTGCACCGATGTCTGTTATGAGCTTGAAGCGCTCAGTATGCCTGCCCGTCCTCTTGGTATTCCCTCCGGCTCGCCGCCTGGGGGGATTCCACCGTTGGAGGCCACGAGCGGTCGACGCACTGTGGAAGTCCGGGACGCGGCGATCTTGGCTTGCATGCGCATCACAGGGATGGAGTATCGAAACTATTTTCCAGGCATTCGGACCCAGGAGCCGCGAGGCTATATGCCGAACTCCATTCTGCTCCTTCCGACAGACCAGGAAGTACGTCAAGCTCGGATCGACGCATGGCGAGCGTCGCGGCAGCCATGATCGATGAACATTTCCTGGATTTTGAAGAGGGTGATTCCTGGATGCCCGTTGGAGACGAGCATTGGATGCGCCACGCACTAGGCTTGGCGGAACAGGCGGCGACGGAAGATGAGGTTCCGGTCGGAGCATTGATTGTGCAGCGAGGCCGCGTCATCGCTTCGGCATACAATCAACGCGAACAGCTGGCAGACCCGACCGCGCACGCCGAGATGATCGCCATCACTCAAGCCGCATCGACTCTGAATTCATGGCGTCTGCTCGATTGCGAGCTGTATGTCACTCTCGAGCCCTGTCCGATGTGTGCCGGGGCGATTTTGCAAGCCCGCATTCCAAGAGTTGTTTTTGGTGCGGTCGATCCGAAAGCGGGAGCGGTTCAATCCCTTTACCGCATGCTCAACGATGATCGATTGAACCATCGTTGCGAAGTTGTCGGCGGGGTTCTCGCCGGCCCATGCGGCCGCGTCTTGACCGAGTTCTTCGATCGCAAACGAAAACTTGGTAAGAAGTAAATCACCATTACGGCATTTGACGGAGTCGTTCGAGAGCCTGCTCGGTTGCGGCCCGTTGGTTGGTCAAATCACTTAAGGCCTGACGCTCCTTTTCAATAATCTCTGGTGGGGCCTTGCTGACGAAGGCTTCGTTCGC
>JALOQW010000305.1 GCA_025459275.1 Pirellula sp. | reverse complement strand
AACACAAGATCTTTGGTTCGATTTCGATTGGAGGGCCGAATCCTTTCAGGAGGTCATCCATCGAGTTGCCTACGACCGCCGTATGATCCCAGTGGATTTGCTTTTATTGGCAGGCATAATCGGAGTCGTTTTTTGGCGAAGAGCCCAAACGACGATCAGCAATTAAGCAGAATCGCCCATTCTCTTTCCAGTCGTATCGTAGCCCGCACTGCTTGTAGCCGCCCTGCGTGCCACCCACCTTCCTTGCCCTCATAGCCTCAGCCGTCCCTTCTAGTTGCTTTGGCAGGCATTGCGCGATGAGTGACCAGTGATCAGCGGCTGTCCCCAGCGAGTCGTCCCATGGGAGTCTCTGCTTTGTTGTCGGTTGGAGGTCCGAAGGACCGGCAGAACTTTAGCCCGGACCGACAGGTCCGGGTAACACGCTTTCGGCTTCAGGCCTTTTCATTTCTCTTGTCACGCAACCGGCAGCTATCGCTGCCGGCTAAAGTTCTGCCGGGCTAGTCGGCCCTCAAACCGATGCGCTGACACGTTGATTTGCGGCTAGATTACGCTCATTGGTCTCGGCCTTCGCTCCTATCGAGATAGCCCGCGTTCCATAACTGGCGCAGCAATACCCGATAAGAGTTCGGACGTCGGGGTGAGCGCATCGGGCATGATATGGCTTCCGAGTTGATCACGATAGAAATCCCACGTGACTCCTTTGCTCAATGCATCGAAGTACCAGAATAGTTCGCTTGCCGGGCGATCGAGATGAAAGATTCCCTCGCTCCCAGATCCTTTGGCTGCTTCAATCCGACTTGCATCCGATGGGTGCGTCGAGAACAGCGAGGTCTTCTCTTCGACCACTTTCGTTCGGATCGACTGCTCCGCCGCCGAGGAATGCTGTCTACGAAAATACATCAGGATCTGAATCATATCGTCCACCAATCGGCCCTTTTTAGCAAACTGGAGCATGGCCATCAACGTAGCATCCTGCGCGATGTGCAATCGCTTCAACTCGTAACACGATTGCTCAAATGTCTTCCCCCCTATCAACCCGTATTCATAGCGATCGGCGTCGAACTCCATTTGTCGCATCAAGCCAGAACTGACTGCGTGCCCAATCATCATGAGTAGCCAAAGAATGCCGCGAGAGATCCATACTCCTACCTGCGCGAGCTGAAAGACAATTCCGATGCGCGCATCCGAATCGCCGATCATTTCATCAAGCCAGACATCCATGGAATCGCGCTGGTACACCACGCGATAGAACCAGTTGTTCACGCGACGAATAACCAAGCTAGTCCCCATACCGACCTTCTGCGAGAAGTGTCCGAACTCGTGCGCCAACACACCGGACAATTGTCGTGCGGACATGCCTGCGATCAATGGAACGCCTATTGTCAATACCATTCGCCCTGTCGCAATGCTGAAGAGCCCGGACTCGGGACTGGCAGAAGCGTTCACCTGGTAATCTACATCGATTCGCGCGGGACGAGGTGCGCCTGTGGCATCGCAAATCCGATCCACCAACGCAAAGATAACGGGCTGTGCTTCGCGCTTCAACGAGCGCCGCCTCGCTTCGCCACGAATGCGAAAGAAAAGTGGCTTGATCATAAAGGCGACTAGAATAATTCCGATCAAGATAGGGGCCAGAACAGCAGCATAGAGAAAAACCCCGATGCGACTCGGGCGAATCGACATCAACAAGGTCGGAGTGACCACGAACGTGTAATACACGACGCAGAGTCCAGCACTGATCACCATCGCGACATAGATCATTGGCAAGATCAACATGGTCGTTGCGACCAACAGCAAGTGTATGCGATACGCCATCGATACCGATCGCTTCGGCAGCGATCCGACGATCGCCTTTGTCGCGTCCTCTGGCTTCATCTTTTCATTTTGGATTCTTGCATGCTGTACGTTCGCATCCTTAATCGCTTCGCTCAACGCGGACGCAAATTCGTCGGGGCTTGCAGGGGCGGACTCTGCAAAATCCGGCAGCCCCAACGCATTATCAAAACTGGAACACGATTTCGTGGGCGAGACCGCCGCAGGGACACGCACCTTGGAATCTCCCGTCGCTGGACCCGTCGCGCCCGTAGCCGGTTTCGTGGCTACACTTGCGACGCGGAGCGCGGATGGTTGATCACTCGCCGGCGGTTTCTGGATCGCCTGGGTTGCGGAAGGGATCGTGGTCTTGCTTCCGCACCCGTTGCACTTCCCCGATTTGCCTGCAGCCTCGATGGGAGCTCGAAGGCGTCTACCGCATTCAGGGCATGCAAACTCAATCAACGAATCGTGGGCCATATCGACCTCGGCGTACTGTGGGTGTTTAACATAGAGCAGATGCGGAGCGATTCGCTCGATCACTTCCATGTGTTGGTAACGGCAACCGGCCTCCGCACCATGATACTTTCACACGGATTGCCTGTCTGGAGTCAACAAGCCGCTCCACCGTTCTCGTAGCCGTAGTTGGTGCCATCCACCTACCGCTCATCCACCTACCGCCCCAGCGGTCGCGGGTCTTGGCCCGATAGAAGCAATAGGTTTGCTTGTTAGACGAGCCGATCCGCGAAAAAGGGAGGCGCCTGAATAAAAAGAGCCGAGGGGACTGCGACGGCCGGTAAGCGGTACTCGACGCAGAGGTTTCGAGAAACAGCGGGTTGACACCCGCCGCTCGCCGGGGATCCGAACAACTGCGGGTAGCGTCGAGTCGTTGAGGAGCACAGCGAAACGGAAACCGCGGTTATGTACGTTTCAGGATGTAGACGATGTCCTCGGTCGATTCGTCGATCTCGATCGGTTCGTCGATGTTGTAACTGAAGTCGTAGGCCTGTTCGATGGTCCACTCGGGAACCTTCTTGACCAACGATTCGAACTGGCGATAAGTGTAACTGCGCAAGACGAGGCAGTCATCGATACGGAACGCTTCCGTAGGTTTGTGGATATCGAACTGGATATTGAACCGTTCGATGCGAGCTTTTGGATCCTTGTCCCGGGGCCACATGCGCGTGTTGACTTGCAAGTGCCCACGCCGGGCGGTCCAGCTCTCCTCATCCGTGGCGTCCCCGACCGTGGGAGTGAGGTGAAACCCGAGGGCGTAGATACCACCGGGGCGAATGGCCGCCGCCATGGCTCGAAGATGCTGGACCGCAGATGCCTCGCTCGTAAGATGCCGGAAGGAGTTGATGGTGTTGAAGGCTGCATCGAAGGGCTTAGCGACTTCGAATCGGCACATGTCAGCCACCCAGGCCAACTCGCGATAACCATGGCGACGCAATCGGGCATTGCAAAAGTCGACGGCTTTCTCGTTCAGGTCGAGCCCTTCGCAATGGTAGCCAGCTTTGTTCATTCGATAGAGAAGGCGGCCCGTACCACAAGCCGGCTCGAGGAGACGCTTGGTCTTGCGGCGAACGTGCTCACCAAACACCGCTTCCAAAAATCGGAATTCTGCAACCCAATCACTGCCGAAAATCAAGTCGTAGTATCTCGGGTGGTCATAGATGCTTTCTTCGACGACTTGCATGTGGATGCGATCCTTAGGATGATGAGACGCGGTTTACGGTAGTGCGGCACGATTCTATCGCGATCGCACGCAATTGCCACTCTCATACGAAGTTCAAGGATTCTTTCGTGGTCAAGGATGCAGATTCTCGAAGTTACCGTGTTACGCACCGAACACATTACGAGTATTCCAACGAGAGCTCGCTGTGTCACAACGAATTGCATTTAAAGCCGCGGGAACTTCCCGATCAGCAAGTTCGTAAGGCATTCATCGAGATTCAGCCCACCCCAGCATGCCGCTTCCTGTGGCTGGATACCTTTGGCAACCATGTCGAGTTCTTTAGCATCGAGCAGGTCCATTCGGAATTGACCATCACTTCCAAGAGTGAAGTCGTTCGGTCTCGCCCAGTCGGGACGGGCTCATGTGGAATGACATGGCTTGAAGTTGCTCAGTGGGTTCATTTCTCGCGAAACATTGAAGCAATCGCCGCCACAGAGTTCTTGTTCGATTCGCTATTTTGTTTTCAAGCTTCCGAGTTTGAAGCATATGCGAAATCGAAGATGGATCCGTCTGCAGATGCGGAGTCCGCCTACAAACAACTGATGCATGCGATTCATTCCGACTTCCTTTACTTGCCGGAATCGACCCACGTAGCGACCAGTCCATTGGATGTCCTTGCCGAGCGGCGCGGGGTTTGCCAGGACTTCGCGCACGTGTTGATCTGCTGCCTACGATCGCTCGGTATTCCAGCTCGATACGTCAGTGGCTACCTGTTGACCCAGCCCCCACCAGGCGAAGAGAAACTCGTCGGAGCCGATGCCTCGCATGCATGGGTCAGTGCATTTGCCGGTCCTGCAGGCTGGATCGATCTTGATCCCACCAACGACGTGGTCCCAGGCTGGGAGCATCTCACCGTGGCCTGGGGAAGAGACTATGCCGATGTGGCACCCGTGCAAGGGGTTTACGTCGGCGGCGGTTTCACGTCGCTTCATGTTGCCGTTGATGTGATGCTAGCAAACGAATCAGCCACGGAATGATCTTGTGCCCAACCCTGGGAATCAAGAAACTCCACGGCAGCCTTCCCACGGATAGGGAAGATGCCCCCAAAAGCGGATGATGGAGAATCCAGGATGATGGGATTACGAACGGTTTGTTGCATCCTTTATTTTGTAACGTGTCTGAATCAGATCGGCATGTCACAGTCGGTGGGGGATTGTGTTGCATTGGAATTCGTGGTCCCCGGATGCCCTCATTGTCGGAGCATGGACGAGACGGCGGAGAATGCGGTTCAGCGAGGCTGGGCGGTACGTCGCATCGACGTGACCACGGATCCATATTCTGCACAGCGATGGCGAATCCATTCGACCCCGACGACCCTGTTGATTCGGGAGGGGCGGGAAGTGGATCGGATTCTCGGCCCGGTGGACTACGACGAATTGTTGAGCAGGATGATGGCGGCATCTCGCCGTGTCGCTCCAAAATCCGGTGTGGTTCCGACCTCTGCATCATTCTCCCTGCAACCCATTCGCCAGAACGCTTCACCGAATCCCGAAACCTTCCCCGATCGGCTGACGTCTTCGACGTTGGATCCGAAAGAGCGAGCGCAACGAGCGACGGTTCGTATTCGAGTGGATGAACCGAACAGCCAGGCTGTTGGAACGGGGACTATTGTTGACACCA
Organism: Pirellula sp.; assembly: GCA_025459275.1. Taxonomy (GTDB): domain Bacteria; phylum Planctomycetota; class Planctomycetia; order Pirellulales; family Pirellulaceae; genus JBKCUI01. The sequence continues at coordinate 621 of JALOQW010000305.1, read as the reverse complement.
ACCAAGGTGAAGCGCTGGTCATTACATGTGGCCATCTATTTCGCGGTTTAGGGCCGAACCCGAGGATATCGGTCGAATTGTTCGATTCGGGACATGCATTGGCGTTTCCAGCAAATTTGATTCACTTTGAAGCAGCCGATAAGGACGTTGGACTCGTCTCGTTTCGACCCGGTCGTGCTGTGGCGACGGTTCCTATGCTGGCTGGAACCAAACGGGTGAAGGAAGGGGAGTCTGTCTTCAGCATCGGATGCGATCACGGGAGCGACCCATCTCGCCGCGATTCGAGAGTTACCAAGCTAAACCGATACTTGGGAGCTCCCAATATCGAAGTGGCAGGCATGCCAGTTCAAGGTCGCAGCGGTGGCGGATTGTTCAACGAACTGGGCGAATTGATCGGAATCTGTTACGCCGCAGACCAGGAGTTGGATGAAGGCCTATATGCTGGAACCGAGGTCATCTATGAACAGCTCGCCAAGATCGGCTTGCATCCACCGTCGAGCAGAGGGGAGATGATTGCTGCGTCAACACCTCAACGTGTTGCCAACGGTCCTGCGGATCGTTCGTCACGTGCGATTACCATCATTGTGAAAGACCACGATGGGATGCAGCGAGAGCTTCACA
>JALOQW010000304.1 GCA_025459275.1 Pirellula sp. | reverse complement strand
GCAGAACTTCAGCCCGGACCGATAGGTCCGGGTACGGCCCCCCACCTATGCCCCAAGCCCCGAATGGGGCGACAGAAGTCCACACCGCATTGATTCGCCTCAACACGGCTCGCAATGTCGGTAGCGCCGACACGATACTTCTATCGGCCCTCCAGGCCTTTCAGACTCTCCTTACACACATACCGGCAGCTACCGCTGCCGGCTCAAGTTCTGCCGGGCAGTCGGCCCTAAAACCCGTGCACCACAATCGAGTTCTTTGCTATCTACGGTGATCAGTTCGGCTTCCTCAGCTCCACACCTCCTTTCGACGTCCTTTACGCGGAAGGCTCCGAGGTCACGGTGTCGTTTCCGAAGCGGCTTGCTCAAGCCAAGCATTCAAAAGCTGCAGGTTGATAGGGTTAACCATCTTTCCGGAGCTCCCGCGGGGAAGCATAATGGCGTGGTCAATACTTCTACCACTTAGGGATATGCCTACATGAATCAATTGAATGCGTCACTGCGAACGGTTGTGGCTTTGTGGTTCGGGATCAGCGCGACTTCGTTATGGATGTCCCCAGTCGCGATGGCTCAGTCGGAGAAGGTCGATTCGGACATCGTCAAGAAGATCCAAGAGGAAGGGATGGATCGGTCCAAGGTCATGGACACCATCAGCTACTTGACCGATGTGTATGGCCCACGGCTGACCGGAGCACCGGAAACGAAGATCGCGGGTGACTGGGCCAAGAGCCGTCTCGAAGAATGGGGAATGGAGAATGCGAAACTAGAGCCATGGGGACCGTTTGGTCGAGGTTGGTCTCTCCAATCGTATTCCGCCAACGTGATTGCACCCAACTTCTTTTCGCTGATCGCTTATCCGAAGGCATGGACTCCCAGCACACCAACGACGGTCAAGGGAGAGCCGATCTATTTGGATGCAACGACCCCTGAGGAACTTGAGAAGTACCGTGGCAAGCTTGGGCGGGCGATTGTACTGATCAGTCCACCGAGGGATGTGAAGCCGTGGTTCGAAGCGCCGGGTGCGCGACAGAGCGATGCTGCATTATTAGCCTTGGCCAATGCGGATGCCAACACGTCTCGGAGACGAACTCCAGCAGGTCCTGGAAGCGGTAATCCACCGCCTGCTGCCGGCGCGAATGCCGCACCGACCGAAGCTCGCAACAATACGATGAGTGCCATGCAGTTGACGAACGACAAATGGCGACTGTGCTACGAGGAAGGAGCAGCCGTCGTTCTCGAACCAGGACGTGGTGACGGGGGGACGGTGTTCGTTGCATCCGCTACGATGCCGCGGGGCGCCGATCCGAATCGTGAGATACGAAGCCCCGGCGAAGGAGGTCCGATGTCGCGAGGAGCACGCCCTTGGACCGTGGAGTCCCCTCCGATTCTGCCTCAAATGGTCGTGGCGGCCGAACATTACAATCGCCTGGTACGCATGATCCAAAAGGGGGTAACCCCTCAACTCGAAATCGATATCGAGTCGACTTACCATGATGGGGATGTCAACAGCTTCAACGTCATCGCCGAGATTCCTGGAACGGATCTCAAGGACGAAATCGTCATGATCGGCGCCCACTTCGATTCCTGGCATTCCGGGACCGGAGCGACCGACAATGCCATCGGTTGCGGTGTCGTGATGGAAGCCATGCGGATCCTCAAGACCATTGGCGTCGCCCCGAGACGAACGATTCGCGTCGCCTTGTGGACTGGCGAAGAGCAAGGTCTCTTCGGCTCGCGAGCCTACGTCGCGGAACATTTTGGATCGCTGAAGACACCGCCTCGAAGGAGCGAATCTGGGTCCGAGGATGGAGAGAGGAGAACTCCCGTTATCGAGACCAAACCCGAGTACGAAAAATTCTCTGCCTATTTCAATCTCGACAATGGCGCGGGCAAGATTCGGGGGATCTACCTGCAAGGGAACGAAGCCGTGCGGCCGATTTTCCGGTCTTGGCTCAGTCCGTTCGCGGACCTGGGTGCATCGACCGTCACGATCTCGAATACCGGAGGAACGGACCACCAGTCCTTCACCGGCATTGGCCTGCCAGGATTCCAATTTATTCAGGATCCGATTGAGTACGACACGCGAACCCACCACTCCAGTATGGATGTCTTTGAGCGAGTGATCGAGGACGACGCCAAGCAAGCGTCGGTGATTATGGCCTCCTTTGCCTATCACGCTGCGATGCGGGATGAACGGCTGCCTCGCAAACCGATCGAAGGCAACCCGACCATCCAACCGGCGCCTGCCCCAGAGACGGCAGCTGCCGAAGCCGCGCCGCCAGCTCCGGCCACGCCGGCTGGATCACAGCCTTGAAAACTCGAGGATTTTTGGGCTCAAGATGAGCCCTAGTTGCGGTTGCCTAGATTTTCCCTAATCGATAAACTTCTCGGCGAATTGCCCCGTGGTGTAATTGGCAACACAAGGGATTTTGGTTCCTTTATTCTAGGTTCGAGTCCTAGCGGGGTAGTTTTTTCCTGATCGATCCACGAGCCCGGCATAGTCCCGGGCTCGTTTTGTTTAACCGGGCTCTTTTTGTTTAGCCGTGAGGTTTCTTGCCAATGCCCCAAATCGAAGCATTCCGTGGTCTGCGCTACAATCTTGCCCAAGTCGGATCGCTGTCGAAATGCATCGCTCCTCCTTATGACGTGGTGGATTCGCAGCTTCAGGACTATCTCTACAATCTCTCCCCCTACAATTTCCTGCGGCTGGAGCTGAATCGACGCGAGGCAGGGGATGCCGACGAAAACGCTGTGTATGAACGGGCGGCTCGCATTTACCGCTCATGGCGACACGAGGGGGTGTTGCAGCTCGAACCGGATCCAGCACTCTACGTTTACCATCAGATCTTTGATCGAAATGGACAAACGGTGACGCGCCGCGGTTTCATGGCGCGTGTTCGCCTTCAACGTTTCGGGGAAGGGAACATCTACCCGCACGAGCAAACCCATGCCAAAGCCAAGGATGACCGGCTCCGTTTGACTCGTGCAACACAAGCCAACTTATCCCAGATCTTCGGACTCTATCCCGATCCAGAGAACACCATCCAGGAGCTTCTCGAACGCAAGGTTGCAGGCGTACACGGCTTGGAAGCAACCGACCACTTAGGGGTGCTTCATCGCATGTGGCCGATCACCGATGTCAAGACGATCCAAGAAGTGACCGCCTTGATCTCCGATCGAGATATGTTTGTGGCCGACGGTCATCATCGTTACGAAACGGCGTGCAATTATCGAGATGAACTTCAGGCTCAAGCCCCATTGCCCAGCGATCACCCGGCCAACTTTGTATTGACGATGTTGGTCAGCATGAGTGATCCCGGACTGGTGGTCCTCCCGACGCATCGACTTCTTCATGGCGTCCCCGAGATGACAACCGCGCAATTGCACGAGCGACTGAGCCCGTACTTTGATTGTGAGATCGTTGGCAAAGGACCAGATTGTGCAGGGGCGGTTTGGGCGGAAATGGACCGTCTGGATGAACAATGGATCATGGCCCTGTATTCGCGGGCTTCGGATGAGTGGACTCGCATTTCGGGTCGTCAAGAAGCGGTCGATCGGATGGCTGCCATCGCTTCCGAACACAGCCAGGATTGGCAAGGCTTAGGAGTTGCTGTTCTGCATCGACTGGTTTTTGAAGACGCATTGGGGCTCAAGGAGATGCCTAAGCCCACCTATGTGCATCAGGTCCAGGAAGTGATCGATGGCCTCAACGGCAAACTCGAAGGGAACCTCGTGTATCCTCTCGCCGCGCTCGTCATGCCGGCGACGATCGAACACATTCGCAAGGTGTCGCTGCACCAAGAACGCATGCCAGCCAAGAGTACCTACTTCTTCCCCAAACTAGTATCCGGTTTGGTCGTCCATCCCCTCACGAAGGTAGACGGCAAGAATGCGTCTGGCTGAGCGCGTCACTTTGAATTCCTTTTCTGGATTTCCTCCAAGCGCCTTTTGACTTTCGCCAACTCAGCGCGAAATGCATCATTTTCGACATCGAGCTTAAAATAAAGTTCGATCAAGGTAACTCTCCCTTCAGCTAGAGGGAGTCCAGACGTCTGACTCGAGGTTACTCGCTTGGGATACTTTCCGTGGTCATCCTCTTGCCAATCAATCTTATTTTCGGCGATGAATCCGAGTGGCTTACCGAGAGGTACCGAATCCATCACCGGTTTTGAGTACTGCATCAATCGAACAACGACGGGATAACCATCTTCGCTTTGCACCTCCCAAAGTACATCGGAGCCGTTCATGTAACTCCATTTTGACACGACCACGTTCGAATTCTGATTGGCTTCGATGCACTTCAACTTTGTCGAAAAAAGCGACAAGATACTGCTCGGGGTGTACCTGCTTCTTTTTCCTGATGTAAGAAACGGAGCGTCAAAAGGCTCTGGGAACACGAGGCTTCCCGGGTCAACTGACCCCATCGACTCGAAGTGAAATAGATCTCTGTCGTTACTAAAGTGTTCTTGGATCCCAAAAACCTGCTTCCCTAAATTGAGTCGACACCATTGTCCAGGGATCGCGTCCCATGTGTACTGGCCGTTCTCCGGGATCTGGAAAGGCTGAGCGTTCCGTCGTGCGCGCATCCATAACAGGTCGTCTTCCTTAGAAACGAGCTTAACGAATTCCTCGCTTCCGAAGCAAGAATCCACATGCCCAGGCTCGCTTCGATACTCGGTTTTCACGGTCAGCATGTAACTATCGCAACGGAATTTACTAGAGTGCGCGTAGTCTTCCATCTCAAGCTCGCCCAGTACCGTTTGCGCGAAGCAAAACTTTGAGGAAATTGAAATACACAGCAATAGGCAAAGACCCTGCCAATTCATATGCAACTCCATGTGCAAAGAGGTGTATCCAGACCCATCGACTCAGAGCAACTGCTCCTCAAGGATTCGGGCACGAAACATTACCGAGCAGCAAGAATTTTATCGCGGATTACGAACCGTGGGGACACCCACAGTCCAGCGGCTTGCATCCGTTCTGTGCAAGCAATCGAAAAGCAGGACTTGGAAGTCGGATCAATGAATGGGCTGGGGGCTACTTTTTTTGGATACCCTTCGACGAAGTATCGGATGTGGCAGCGACTCCCGGGGGACAGACACTTTTCATTGGAGGCTCATTGCAGAATGCCTGCTAATGCGACTTGAAGGGGCGATTGAGGCTAAGGGGAACGCCGACGCGGGGACACACCCCACGTCGGATCCAAGCGAAAAGTGTATGTCCCCGAGGGGCTCCCCTAGCAGCGGGCAAAGGTGTCAGGAGTCATGGATTGGCATGAACTTGATGCTCGACTGCTTTCTGTATGGCCGAGTGCTCGTTTACCGAACTGGGTGAGCCGTGAATTAACAGACAAAGACTCCTGACACCTTTGTTGGTTGCGCGATACGAGCGAAGTCTGAGATTCATGTGTGCAATCACGTCGCGAATCAACGTGTCAACGGATCGGTTTGAGGGCCGAACGGCCCGGCAGAACTTAAGCCGGCAGCGTTAGCTGCCGGTCGCGATTGGAGGAGCATCAGCAAGGCCTGAAAGGCCGACAGAAATACCGTAGTGGTGCACCGATCATTGGAAACGGATAGGGCGTGATTGTACGCAGCGAATCTTCTGTCGCCCCATCCGGGGCTTGGGGCTACCCTAGTTCGAGTTACCCGGACCTGTCGGTCCGGGCTAAAGTTCTGCCGGTCCTCCGGACCTAAAACCGACAAAGCAAAGACTCCCTGTGAAACTCCCGGGGGACACACACTTTTCGCTAGAGGCTTATTGCAGAATGCCTGCAAATGCGACTTGAAGGGGCGACTGAGGCTAAGGGGAACGTCGACGCGGGGACACACCCC
>JALOQW010000029.1 GCA_025459275.1 Pirellula sp. | reverse complement strand
GAAAGGGAGGATGCCGATACTGAGTGCGCTGCGCGCGACCCGCCGAGCGAAGTCTCGTCTCGACCATGCAGATGGGTCGCCATCAGCGCAATCGCTCAGGGACCGCAACGTCGACGAAGCGATGTTCCACACAGGACTTCGTTCGCAATCAGATAAGGGATTCAAGGTCACGCATCCCCATCGGCTCTTTTGATGCAAAGGGTTCGCCGTATCGTACACCGATCGATTTCCCCCAGTAAGCGGCTTCCTCCCTGAGTTGTTCCACAAAGGATGGTTGCACTGACTCGCGTCCTTTGATGAATTGGCTGTGATACGCTTCAACGGCTCGGGCTTTTGCGTCCCATTCCAAGCTGATGTCTACAATCCAGGAGGGTTGGGGGTTGAGTTTGAGGTGGATGCAAAAATAGTAGAAAATCCGCTGAGGATGGAACGGCTCACCCGCCAAATCGGTTTTCGAAAGCTTGCTCCAGAAGCGTGCAGCTTCGACCAGCTGTGTAGCAGCGATATGGTCGGGATGCGCATCGAGCCAATACGGAGCGAACAACCAGCGTGGCCGAGTCAATCGAAACAAACCGGCTAGCTGATGCCGCACATCAAGCGTCGGCTCCAAGAAACGATTTCTGAGCCCGAGATTGACGCGCCACGGATTTCCCAAAACTTCGTTTGCTACCTGCGTCTCTCTTGCGCGGGTTTCCGGGGAGCCATGTGGAGTCGGCTCTCCGTCGGTCAAGTCGACGATACCGACGTTCCAACCGCGCTGCATGAGCTTGACAATGGTTCCTCCCATACCAAGCTCGGCATCATCGGGATGGGGCGCGATCACGAGTGCATCGAGCGGCCGCTGGGGGATGGCCCATTCTGGGTTCGATGACAGGTTCACAGCGATCCCTTTATCACGCGTTGATCAAGCATTGTTCAATCCATCGCAATATCCCATGAGCCACCTCCGACTTCGGTCCATCGATTTGTTCAAGTACTCGACCATCTTTGTAGATGATTTCGACCGAGTTGGTTGCTGCGTTCATCGCCTCAGCTCGATTGGAAACGATCATGTCGCAGCACTTTTTGGACATTTTCACGATGGCCCGAAAACGAACGTCATCGGTCTCCAAAGCGAATCCGACAACCCACTGCCGCGGCTGCTTGTTGGCGCCCAGCGTTGCCACGATATCCGGAGTTTCGATCAACTCCAACTGCAGACCGTTGCCCGTCTTCGACAATTTGGATGCCTCAACTTTCTTGGGCATATAGTCGCAAGGGGCGGCAGCCCCGATGAGCCCATCGGCATTCGCAAAAATTTCGGTTGCAGCGTCCATCATCTCTAAAGTAGTGAGGACGTGAATGACCCGAGCCTCTCGGGGATAGACCACTTCGACGGGACCACTGACCACGGTGACCTGATGCCCCAAGTGCAAAGCAGCCTCGGCCAAAGCTTTGCCCATCCGTCCGCTCGAAGCATTGGTCAGATAACGAACGGGGTCCAGATATTGCCGCGTCGGTCCTGAGGTAATTAAGATGTGCGCCATGGCATTGCTAGATTAGCCACTCTCGGCAGGCGCTCAAGATGGCGTCAGGCTCTTCCATGCGTCCGAGCCCTTGTCGCCGGCAGGAAAGCCAACCAGAGGCAGGACCAACGAAGTGGCATCCGTCACTGCGAAGCTGCGAAATGTGACGCTGCACTGCGGCTTTCTCCCACATCGGGGTGCTCATCGCGGGCGCGAAAACGACAGGGCATTCGACATTCAGATAAAGGGTTGCCAACAAATCGTCGGCCAAGCCTAAGGAGCAGCTAGCCAGCAATCTAGCAGTGGCAGGTGCGATCAGAAGCAGATCGCAGTTCGAGGCCAACTCGATATGCGGGCCAAGGGGATATCGTGAGTCAAACGCATCGAGCACGGGGGCTTGTCCACAAAGTGCCGTGAAGGTCGCAGGTCCGATAAACCGCAATGCGCTTTCGCTCATGACCACCGAAACGTGGTGATTCGCTTGGACAAGTCGACTGGCGATCGCTGCCGCTTTGAATGCAGCGATGCCTCCCGAAACACCGAGAACCACTCGCTTGGCCGACATTCGCTACCTACATGTCTCCGGCATCAAGATCCAGAAGATCTCCGAGATCCGCTGTCTCACCGATCATTTTCAGTTCGCCGCCAGTGGTTAGATAGATCTTGTCTTGCAGGATTTCTTGGATGACGATCTCCATCTTGTCATCAGAATTGAGATCGACCAGAGGTCGACCGCCCCGGTTGAGTTGGACCAATCGCTTTTGGATCAAGGTCGACAGTTTGAATCGACCTCCAACTTTATTGACGATGGCTTCTTCCTTCAACTCTTCAAGCATTCGAACCTCACTGCGAGATGGTGGATTGTAAGATGGTGGTTTATTCGTACGTTTGTAGCAACGAACACAGTTCGTCTACCGCTTGTTCTATTTCCCGGTTGACCACTTCATGACGATAGCGGTGCTTCATCGCCAGCTCCTCCGAAGCAACCTCCAGTCGTCGCAAGATACTCGCTTCGCTCTCGGTACCGCGGTGGCGTAATCTGCGTTCCAGCTCCGCAAGGGAGCCTGGGTGAATGAATACGGTGATCGCGTTCGGATAAACCTCCAACACAGAGGCTGCCCCTTGAACATCGATCTCCAAGATTACCCATTTCCCGGCATTTAAGCCAGTCGAAACGGTCTCGGCCAACGTCCCGTACCAGTATCCCCTGCCGAAAACCTCTTTGCACTCCAAAAAATCCCCTTTTTCCTTGCGCAACGCAAATTCGTCCGGGGAAAGAAACCAATAGTCCCGTCCGTCAACTTCCCCGGGCCGAGCCGGCCGAGTCGTGGCTGACACACTCAGGCTCAGGGGCAACGGACAATCACCCAGCAGCTGCTGAACCACCGTCGATTTGCCAGCACCCGAGGGGCCGGAAATGACGATCAGTTGGCCTGGAGATGACAGTTTGCCTGGAGGTGAAGCACTTGGGAGTTGAGCCATGGTTATTCAATGTTTTGGACCATTTCCCGAAGTTGTTCAATCAGCGTTTTGATACTGACCACATCATGGGCGATCTTGGCGTCGTTGGCCTTCGAACCGATGGTGTTGGTCTCTCTCAGCAACTCCTGAATCAAGAAATCTAATCGCCGCCCCTGCGATTCAGGTGCAACCATCGAATGTTCGAATTGATCCAAATGACTTTCCAAACGGACCAGTTCTTCTCGGATATCGCAACGATCGGAAAACAAGAGGACCTCGCGGATCACATCAATCTCATTGCTCGAGTTCCCAGTTTCGGCGAGTCCGATCCGGAGTTTGCCCTCCAGCCGGCGGCGATACTCTTCCAAGACTTGAGGCGCCCGTTCGTCGATCCTTGCTCGGAGCTTCCGGATTTCGGAAAGTCCTTGCTGAAGCTGGACCGCCATGGCCTTTCCTTCACGAATTCGCATTTGGTTCAAGTCTGACAACGCGGATCGCAGGGTCGCGGTGACTTGGCTCAAGAGCTCGTCGGTATCCTCAAACGTCGGTGTCTCAAGAACGCCAGGTAGCTGAAGCATCGAGCCGAGCTCCATGGTCCAGGGCTCTCCGGACGCTGCCATGGTTCCTTGGGATTGTTCGATGTAGCTCCGAAGTGTGTCGGTACAAACGCGGGAAGCGCGGGTTCGATCGTTCTGGGCAACTCGGATCGATATCGAGACCGTTCCCCTTCGGACGAACTCGCGAACCAGATTCTCCAGATCTACCTCAATGGCAGCCGCGACCTCGGAAACTTTTGAGGCGATCTTCAGAAATCGGTTGTTGACCGTTCGCACCTCAACATCAATGGAGCACGTGCCATCCTTTAGACACGCGTGGCCGTGCCCCGTCATGCTTTGCAACACTGGGAAAGGCCCCTTCGATCTTAGGGCTGCTTGCCAGCCGGAGGTACGTCAGTCGCTGGAGGTACGTCAGTCGCTGGAGGTACGTCAGCCGCGGGTGGTTCAGTCTCGGGTGCCTGTGGCGGCAGGGACTGTGCTGGCGGGGACTGTGCTGGCGGGGACTGTGCTGGCGGGGACTGTGCTGGCGGGGACTGGGCGGGCACTGGATTGTCTGCGGGCATGGGTTCCGCGGTAGGCAATTCGGCTCCTAAGTCTGAACCCGCCCCACTCATGCTTGCAGAACTCCCTACGTCCGCTTCGATATCCAATTTTTCCGGGCGATACCAGTAACACGCCAGTGCGCAGGTGAAAATCCAAGTGAGGACAGCCACGGCCGTAATCCGGGTGAAGACGTCGCCGGCTTTGACCCCGAACGCACTTTGACCACCCATTCCTCCGAGGGCGCCGGTCAATCCGCCCCCTTTACCTCGCTGCAGCAGAATGACAGCGATGATGAACATCGACAACAAAAAAAGAACGGAGCCAAAAATGTACTGTGACAAAGCGCCCAGTGGGAAAAACACCTGCATTCACTCCCGTCCGCGAGAAATTGACCTTCAGAGCCCATCGTGACCCTTGAATTCCTCGGAACATACTCGATTCCCCAGGATTTGTTGAGGCTTGTTGGGTCTGTTTATCTGCATTTATTTGGGTTTTCTCCGTGGTTCACTCTCCAAGGGGGGCTTCCAGGGAAGGGGACAGCCCGTGTTGACACCTCGATCAACTTTGTTACTCTGCCTGCTTACCTAAGTTACGCAAAGCCCCTAACCGGCAAACTCAACCAGTCGCCTAGGTACGCTGGATGGGTGGGCCGCACGGATGGGAGGCGAGGTACTGTGAAAGCTCGATCCATGGTTCAGGATGTGCATCAAGGAGTTTTGCGTGGATCACGTTTATTGTTCTCTCGGGAGGAAGTTTCGAATGTTTAGAATGCGAATGGCCAGCTTGGCCTTGGCCGCTGTTGCGGTCGCAGCGTTGGGATCGTCGGCAATGGCCGATTGTGGTGGTCGACTGTTCGGTCGTCATCGTGGTGGATGCGGTGGAGCTGCGGATTGCGGCGCCAACGATTGTGGTGGACGTGTAGGACTGCTCGCTCGGCTGCATGCTCGTCATGCATCCCGTTGCGCCGGCGCTGCTGCAGATTGCTGCGGCGTTGAAGCCGCTCCAAGCTGTGGCGGCGATTCGTGCGGTGGTGGCCTCTTGGCACGTCACCGTGCTCGCAAGGCTGCTCGTCGCGCTTGCAATGCAGCTGCCACCTGCTGTGCTCCAGCTCCAGCTCCAGCTTGCGGATGCGATCCAGCTCCTGCAGCTTGCGGCTGTGAAGCCACCCCTGCTTGCGGTTGCGGAACTGCAACTCCAGCATGTGGCTGTGGCGAAGGCGCTGTGATGACCAGTACCGTCGCTCCATGCACCAACTGCGGAACCGCAGTGGACATGGGCGAGATGACCACGACTCCTGGAGTTCCACCAGCTCCAGCAGCGACAACCCCAGCTTCGCCAAGCGACGCTGCACCACCGAGCGCCTAATTTTACGCTCACGGTACGTTCAAAAAACAAGAGAAGCCTGGATTCTAATCCAGGCTTCTTTTCATTTGCACGAAGGAAGTGAAGCACGTAATTCGTGCAGCACCGCTAGGACAGAAGGGAATCCATGTACAGTTCCATCAGGGCCAGATCCTTCAATACACGCTCTTCAACCGAACCGTCAGATGCTTCGGACGATGCATCCGAGTCTTCGACAGACTCACTCGCAGCCAACCAATCGCTGCTCGGCGTGGTCGCATCTTCTGACTGAACGGACAACCATGTTACGGACGATCCGGCGGATGACTGCAGTACTTCTTGGGTACAGCATGTCCCCATCGACTCCGCAATCGCTACCGATCGCAGTTCGATCCCTTGAGCGGCCATCACTATCACCGAACTTCCAAAACCGCCAGAGGAGACGTCGTCTCCCGAACCAGTTGGATCCGTCGTGGTGAAGATCGTAAAGCTGGCCTGCAATTGAGCCCACGTCTGAGGCGCTGGGTGGGTATTCCCCCACGGATTGAACAGAGTAAACGTCCCATCGTTGCTGTTGTAGCCGGTCACGTTATACGCATGGCCCGCAACGAGTCCACTCGCGACACTGCTCTTGGTACCTGCCGTGACAGCCAAGCCACTTTGAATGGCGTTGATCAATGTTTGTTGAGTCGAGCTCGAGAACGAATAATTGGTCGAATTGTATCCGAGAACCTGGAAGTTCACGTTGTGCATCCAGCCCCCTTCGATGCCACTGTACGTATTCGTCCCGTTGCGTCCTGCACGACCTGTTTCGTTCCACTGGGCGTACGCCTTCTCCGCCAGGGCGATCCAGAGGACCGTGGTAGCGCTGGTGGCCGAGAAGCCGTAACCTGCATACGAAAGGATCGCGTTGGAATGCGTCGGTAATCGTCGGTCGACCGTAACGTAATCGGCGGTCGCCACTCCGGAACTATTGCGTCCAAAGAATCGAACGGTATACGTGCCATCGCCATTGTCATCGAACATATCCCGAATGGCCTGAGGATTTTTGGCTGCGATCGACGAAACAGAAGCCAGGAAGTAGCAGTCTCCGATCATCCCTTGTTTCGAATCGAACATGGACGGACTAACGTTGAACAAGATACCGGTTGAAAGCGTGTAACCTGTCGCGGTACCTGCCAGGGCCGGTCGATCGACTCCCAAGAACCACTTATCAACCAGGTTATTGAGAAGCGTGGACGAACTCCCAGCCGCCAAATTTCCTGCGTTCTGCCCTTGGAATTTCAAGTTGGCATTGTTGGTTGTTACCACGTTTCGAGCCAGTCCACGAACATGGTTCGGCATGACGTATTCCGTACTCGAAACCAACGTTCTCAAGTCGTTCAGTTCGACAGAGCTGACCGTCGAATCGTTCCCTACCGAGCGCAAGATCGCCATCATCTCGGTGCGATCCAAGAGTTGATCAACGAAGTAGGTCTGGATCAATTGCGACAACGCAGCATCCTGGAACGGCCCCACAGGTGGTGCTGTCACGGTAATACTTGCCGACGCAGAGAGCGTTCCACTTTGAGCGGTGACGCTTCCGTTGCCTGCAGTCGCTCCCGCTGTAAACAGACCGGAGGTCGAAACCGTCCCGCCGCTTGCAGACCAAGTGACCGATGGTGCAGACGCCATGATCTGCCCGAATTGATCGATACCCTGAACTTGGAACTGTTGAGTTGCATTGGTTTGCACCGATACGGTCCCGGGTGTTACTTGCAACGACGTCAGTGTCGCATTGGCTCGCACATTGAGCTTGCGTGACAAGCCCCCTCCGGAAACGGTCAACTGATAATCCCCCACGCGATTCAAGGTCACGGTCGCAACCGCACCATTCATCGCAACGCTGGCGGTTCCATTCGTCGGAGCACTGTTCGTCGTCCAAGTCAGCGTCGGATTGGCCATAACCTGACCGAACTGATCCAACGTCCGCATGGTCACAGCAGTGTTGGTGCCTGAGGTCTGCACAGGATCGACTTCATTGACGAGCTGGTTCGCCCCATCAAGAACCTGGAGTGTCGTAGCCGTTGCGATGGTTCGTACGTTGACCTTGCGTGACAAGCCACCTCCGGAGACGGTCAACTGATAATCACCCACGCGATTCAAGGTCACGGTCGCAACCGCACCATTCATCGCAACGCTGGCGGTACCGTTCGACGGAGCACTGTTCGTTGTCCAAGTCAGCGTCGGGTTGGTCATTACCTGACCGAACTGATCCAACGTCCGCATGGTCACGGCAGTATTGGTGCCTGAGGTCTGCACAGGATCGACTTCATTGACGAGTTGGTTCGCCCCATCAAGAACCTGCAGTGTCGTAGCTGTCGCGTTGGCTCGTACGTTGACCTTGCGCGACAAGCCCCCTCCGGAAACGGTCAATTGATAATCCCCCACACGATTCAAGGTCACGGTCGCAACCGCACCATTCATCGCAACGCTGGCGGTTCCATTCGTCGGAGCACTGTTCGTCGTCCAAGTCAGCGTCGGGTTGGTCATTACCTGACCGAACTGATCCAACGTCCGCATGGTCACGGCAGTGTTGGTGCCTGAGGTCTGCACGGGATCGACTTCATTGACGAGTTGATTCGAGCCATTGAGAACCTGCAGTGTCGTAGCTGTCGCATTGGCTCGCACATTGACTTTGCGCGACAAGCCACCTCCGGAAACGGTCAACTGATAATCCCCCGCGCGATTCAAGGTCACAGTCGCAACCGCGCCATTCATCGCAACGGTGGCGGTACCGTTTGACGGAGCACTGTTCGTTGTCCAGGACAGGGTCGGGTTGGTCATGGATTGACCGTACTGATCCAGAACGCGAATCGTCACACCGATATTGGTTCCAGAAGTCTCGACGGGGTCGACTTCATTCAGAACGTTGCCATTCCCATCCAAGACTTGGAGTACGGTGGGTACGGATTCGGCCAACGTAATCGTGACGCTAGCCGATGCCGAAAGCGTCGCCGTTTGAGCAGTCACCGTGCCGATGGCTGCTTCGTTACCAGCCGTGAACAACCCTGCCGACGTAATGCTACCTCGGTTGGTAGACCACGTAACGGAAGGTACCGAACTCATGACTTGCCCGAACTGGTCCAGCCCGGCGACTTGGAATTGATGAGTCATTCCAGTCTGGACTGAAACCGAGTTCGGATTGACTTGCAGCGAGGTCAAAGTCGCATTGGCCTTAACCTTTACTTTGCGACTCACCCCACCTCCTGACAGGGTCAAATCATAATCCCCGACTCGATTCAACGTCACGGTTGCAACCGCACCGTTCATTGCAACCGTAGCCGTTCCGTTGTCTGGCGCACTGTTCGTGGTCCAGGTAACCGAGGGGTTCGTCATGGTCTGACCGAACTGGTCCAACGTCCGCAACGTCACGGCCGTATTGGTGCCAGAGGTTTGTACAGGATCCACTTCGTTGACTAGTTGATTGCCGCCATCGAGAACTTGTATCGCAGTGGCTGTCGCATTGGCTCGCACATTGACCTTGCGGGACAAACCCCCTCCGGAAACGGTCAACTGATAATCGCCCACGCGATTCAGGGTCACGGTCGCAACCGCCCCATTCATCGCGACGGTAGCAGTTCCGTTCGTCGGAGCGCTATTGGTGGTCCAGGTGACCGCTGGATTGGTCATCGTCTGACCGAATTGGTCCAGGTAGCGAACGGAAACAGCAGTATTGGTGCCTGAGGTCTGTACTGGGTCAACTTCATTGACGAGTTGATTACTTCCATTGAGAATCTGCAGCGTCGTGGCTGTTGCATTGGCACGCACTTTCAGCGTACGCGACAACCCGCCTCCGGTAACGGTCAGTTCGTAGTTGCCTGTCCGGTTGAGAGTGATCGTCGCATCCGCAGCGTTCATCACAACGGTGGCGTTACCATTCGTTGGTGCGGTATTCGTGCTCCAAGTCATGTTCGGGATCTCGGACATGATTTGTCCGTATTGATCGATGACTCGAATTTTTACCGCAACTTGAGTGCCACCTGTTTGGATCGGATCGATCTCGTTGAGAAGATTGCCGTTCGAATCAAGGATCTGCAAGATGGTTGGCACCGATGCCGCAGGATCGGTAACCGTAATGTCTACTGTCGACGAAATAGAACCACTCGTGGCTGTCACGGTCCCCGCGCCTGCTGTTTGGCCCGCAGTAAACACGCCACTCGTCGAAATCGTTCCTCCTGTGGCAGTCCAAGTCACCGAAGGTGTCGATGCCATGACTCGACCAAATTGATCCAACCCGTGGACAGAAAACTGCTGTGACTGACCCGCTTCCAAGGTTGCCGTATCGGGACTGATCACGAGCGTTGTCAGTGTTGCGGCTACTTTAATGTTGGCTCGTCGCACCTTGCCAGAGCCGAGGACGGTGAGTTCGTAATCGCCAGCCTTATCGAATTCGAGCTGGGCTTCGGATCCTCGCATCGTAACACGCGCATTTCCACCGGACGGCGCGGACTGCACGCCCCATGAAACACTTGGAAGAGTCGTAAACTCACGACCGTTTTGGTCATAGAGTCGCAAGATCAAGGAAGTATCCGCTTCCGATGTCTGGACCGGAACACCGTCCTGAATTTGCTGCCCGTTCACATCGATAAGTTCGATATGGGAAACGATACGGGTACTCTGTATTCGGAAGCGTGCCATACGATTGGCAACCGTCGCTTGGACATTGTAATTCCCGTTGCGGCTGAATGTGAAAGAGGTGTATTCCCCTTCCGTCGTCTGCTCCATGCTCCCGTTCCGAGGGCCGCCTCGGAGCGTCCAGACTGCCGACGGTGTCTGAGCCATGTTCTGCCCAAACTGATCGATTCCTTGCACTCGAAACACGGGATCTACGCTGGTCGTGTTCACGCCATTTCTCGTATTAACCAACTGGCCACTTGCAGTGAACACCTGAAGCGAAGTCAACACCTGTTGAACTGTGAATCGCAATGAGGAAGTTGCCGTTTGTCCTTCCTTGTCGACCACTGTAACCATGATCTCATACTCACCGGCTCGATTGAACCGAAGCGTCACGTTCTTAGCCCGATTGGAGTTGTTGGTTGAGAACGTCATCCCGGAACCTTCCGGTGCGCTCAGGATGGACCATTGATAACTCAGTCTCCTTTCTCCACCGTCGTCAGCACCCAGAATCGATGCTCGCGCGGTTTTCGTAGTCACGACCGTTCCGGTCGCAAGCGACAAGGGTCGTGCAATCGTAGGTGGCTGATTCGTCGCACCCGAGGATCCAGTATTTCCGAATCCATACTCACCGACCAAAGCCGGCTGCGCATCGTTCTGGAGGTGCGATGAAGAAAAGGCTTGCAGCCCGAGCTCAATCGCATCTGCAGCCATCATCAGTCTGGCTTCCAGCTGCTCGACATGCAGCGGTGTGTTCTTGGTTCTCTTCGAAGTCTTTTCCTTCGGGACGTAGTGATTGCGTGGATTCATGGGTGGCCTCGAGATGAGCATCGATGAGTGGTTCGGACTATGCCGTTCATTGGAAACCTAGTTCGCAAAGCCCCCCGAATCCCCCCAGAGTGATGGTTCAGCCGCCAGAACTGCGAAATTTCACTTAGAAACAATCGTTACAATCCGAACGGCATGACACGCCCCTGATCACCCACCGCGAGCCAGGTATACTGAGTGGCCCATCGTGGAATTTCCTGGAAATCCAAGGACTCTTGAGGCGACCGAACGCAGGCCAGAACGCTGACGTGAACGATCCGCTACACCCATCCGAGAAAAAAGAGCACGTAACGATCTACACCGATGGTGCCGCGGAGCCGAACCCTGGCCCAGGGGGCTACGGTGTCGTACTCATGGCCGGAAAGTACCGAAGAGAATTGTCGGGAGGGTTTCAAAAGACAACCAACAATCGCATGGAACTGATGGCCGTCATCGTGGCCTTGGAAAGCCTCAAGCGACCTTGCCGAGTCACTCTCTACAGCGACTCAAAGTACGTCGTCGATTCTGTCTCTCGAGGATCTGTACTTCGCTGGAAGAGAAAGAATTGGTTTCGCGCTCCAAAGGAACGAGCGAAGAACGTAGACCTCTGGAAGAGATTCTTGGACGTTTATGAGAAACACGAAGTTCAGTTTCGCTGGGTCAAAGGACACGCAGGGATCCAAGAGAACGAACGATGCGATGAACTTGCCGTGGCAGCAACCCAACAATATGACTTGCCTGTCGACGAAGGGTATCTCGAAGAACTGAAGCTTCGTCCTTCACCCGCTTCGGAGCCGACGGAGCCTTTCACTACCCCAGTCAAAACGACGGAACTTCAACGCAAGCCATCAACGACCGAGGCTACTCCCGAAGAAGGGGCCCCCTGTCGAAAATGCGAAACGCCGTTGATCAAAAAGCCCACGAAAAAGACGACTCCCAAGCCGGGACAAGCGTATTGCTACGATTGGTATCTATTCTGTCCAGGTTGCCGAACGATGTACATGGTCGACGCAGCCAAGCGACTTTTGTAACGTTGCAATAGAAGCACAGCTGCCGCAATGGTGACTGGTAGTGAGCCGCGAGCGCTAGCTGCGTTAGTATGCGATTCAACAGCAGACCAGCTGACGCAATAGTGGACTGGCAATGAGCAGCAACGGTACTGAGCATCGGGTTAACCCAGAGCGCAGCTAGCGCTCGCGGCTCAGAATCGGACACCGCCGCCGATGTTGATGAAGAAGTTGGGGGAATCGTCGTTAAGGCCCCAACCAAAACGTGAACCGAAGTCGATGTTCTTGTTGATCAGATAGTGCGCGCCAGGACTGATGAAGTGCTGCACCGTTTCCCGTTCTCGCCCTTCGCTAAAGACACCGAAATACTCGATATGGGCTTTCCATCGTTCGCCGACGGGAACCTTCAGCACGGTCGATGGAGCCCAGATGTTGAACTTGTCTTCCTCCAAGCTTCCGGTGCTGCATCGGATTCCGTAGTCGAGCAACCATCGATTCGCAAACGTCCATCCACCCACGTAATTGGCCGCCATGTCGGTAGAAGTCGATTCTCCTGCAACCGGGGTGAACCCAGTTACCAGGATGGCACTTTTCGGAATCCATCCCGATTGGTTGGTCAGACCGTACTTCAGACCATAGCTGACGTTGGTCTCTTCCTCCAAAATCGGTTCATCCGAGAAATCGTCGGGGACGTTGGCGGAAATGGGATTCCCTGCTCCACCGATCTCATAGTTGGTTCCGAAACGCAATTCCATCCGTTCGGTGATCCCATATCGCACCAGCAACTCCGGCAGGCTGTGCGTTTCGTAGACACGACGATTGTCGATGAACGAGTAGGCCGATTCGACGATGAACCTGCGGTGTCCGACCAATGAGGTGGCGGGAGTGAAGGAGTCTCGATCGGTCTCGATCTCTTCCGTCGACCAGGTCGTCCCGTCGTCCCGCCGGAGCGGTTCCATTTCTTGCGACCAAGTGATACTGGACCAACCGAATGCGACCACCCAGGCAACAAACCAACGAATCTGCAGGGGCACGCCGTCTCCTCCATGAAATCGGCCACTCTCTCAATCATGCCCAGTATCGGACATCGCCCCAACTCCCCGCAGAATCGTTTGAAAAGTGCGGATTGTGCGGATTGAGCTGTCACCAGCGATCCGTTCAGCGAGTGTTTTTCAGCTCATCGAGCGTTTTTTGGTGCTGCTGCAACAAGGCTTGATACCGCGTGTTGTCGGGAGCGGTCTCCAACGCCTGCTTTTGCCGTTGGATTGCTCGCTCCAACAGCGATCGGGCTTCTCGCAACTCCTGGTTCCGAATCGCAACGGCTGCCAAGTTATGGAGGGAGCCTGCCAGACTGCTACGCACAGGTCCAGTCGCTTGGAACCGGTCGATATCCTCCAGGACCTCTACCGACTTGCCAAACGAAGCTTTCGCTCTGTCGAGATCGCCAAGGGAAAACTCGGCTTGCCCAAGACTATTGAGCGCCATCGCATGTTCGTGCCAGAAGCGGAAGTTGCTCGGATCTCGCTTGGTCAAGTTCTCCGTGAGTTGCGTTCCTTTTTGGTACCAGAGCATCGAATCATGCGATTCCCCAAGACGCTGGGCATTGAGCGCGAGGGCGAGATAGCATTGAGCCAACTGGTGGTCGTCGAGAACGGTCCGATTCTTGTCTTGCTCGCGTGACGCGATCGCCAAAGCGGCTTCAATCAAGCGATGCCCAAGTTCCGGGTCGGTCGTTTCCAGATTGGCATTTTCAATCAACGTAGCTACCAATACGCGATCCGAGGTCCCGTCCGAGTATTTGGCTCTCTTGGAGGATTTGGGGATCGACTGAAGTAGTACTGCCGCATGCTTGAGTTGCTTCTCTGCAGGAAGGGTCGAGCCATTCAGGGCCAAAGCCAACGCGTAATCCAGACGAACCAGAGCTTCCCAGTACGGGAATCGCGCATCTTCCGGATTGGACGTCAAGAAAGGCAACTGATCTTGAGACTCCAAAAGAGTGCGCAATTCTTTGATGGCAGGCTCTAGCATTCCTGTTCGGATTCGAAGGCTCGCAAGCGCATGATGGATCAAGAACAGATCGGCGGGAGTGGCATAGCCGGTCCCCTGCTCAATCCAGTGATGGATCTTGTCCTTTGCCGACAGATACTTATCCATCGCTTCTTGAGGTGTTGCGAACTGTTCATGAAGCGACGCGATTTCGAATTGCGTGTTGCCAAGTTGGGATCGAAAGCTGCTGTTCTGTTGAGCATGCTCCGCGAACGATTCGAGATACGAAGCGACTTGCTGACTCCATTCGCGTTGCATCGGCTCAGTCCCCGGGATCAATTGCAATTGCTGCAACAAAGGGATTCCCATTTCTTCCAAGGTGGCGTTTGCTGCCCTCAATTGTTGGTTGGTCCGGGCCGCCTGGGCTCCCATCTTGAGATTTTGCGAAGAAACCCAGTAGGAGAATGGAAGCGTTGTACCGAGCAGTACCATTAGCATCATTAGTACAAGCACTGACCACTGCGCGTTGCGGCGGACCATTCGGGATAACGCATGCAGCGTTCCGGGGCGATTGGCCAATGAACGTCCACTTGCCAGAAATCGCCTTAGATCCTCAGCGAACAGCTCCGCAGAGGCGTAACGCTCCTCTCGGTCTTTCGCAATCGCTTTCAAAAGAATGTTCTCGAGAGTTTGCGAGATCGCAGGATTGCGTAGCCGTGCCGATGGAGGCGTAACGATCTGGATCTGCTTGAGCATCGTCATGCGATCTTCACTGTCGACCACGGGATGCAGAGTCAGCAGTTCGTACATGGTAATGCCGAGCGAATAGATATCGCTACGGAGATCCACCCAATGGGTTTTTCCGGATGCTTGTTCAGGACTCATGTACTTGAGAGTCCCAAGCACGTCTCCGGTGCACGTTAGGCCTGAGAACCCGGAGACTTGGGCCAAGCCGAAGTCCGTGATCCAAAGTTTGCCCTGTTGATCGACCAAAAGATTGGATGGCTTGATATCACGATGCACGATCCCATGTTGGTGGGCATAGTGGAGCGCCTCTGCTGCTTGAGCAACGAGTTCGATCACGGCGCGGATATGGGCCGTTTTTTGAATCGCTTTTCGGGCCAAAGCCTCTTTTCGCTCGCGCGCGGCGTCTGGATCCGCTGTGTGCGTCATCTCCTTGGCCAAGTTCTCCGCGGCTTTCCCTGCATTCCCCTTCAAGAAGCGGGCTCGAGTTTTGCGAACCCCACTCTTGGATTGGGATGAACTGCTATGGGGTGCAAACTCTTCCAAGGAGAAGTCCGTATCGGTCTTCAGAGCGCGAACGGCCTGTTCGAGCGAAATACCATCGACCAGCGGCATGCTGTAATAGTAGGTACCTCGCTCCTTGCCGATGGCGTAGACAGAGACGATGTTCGGATGGCTGAGCTGGGCAGCGGCTTGCGCTTCGTTTTGAAAACGAGCAATCTGCTTGCTATCCCAAACTGCGGCATGCGGAAGGACCTTCACGGCCACCATGCGATCCAACGAGACTTGGCGTGCCTTGAAGACGATTCCCATGCCTCCCCGACCGATTTCTTCGAGAAGCTCAAAGTCCCCCAGTCGCTTGGGTATGTCATCGCTCTCAGGCAAGGCTGGTGGATCCTCACCCAAGACTGGCGCTGCTTCATGAGCGGGGACTTCATGAGCGGGGGCTTCTCGGGCAGGATTCTCATGGAGTACTGCATTCGGTGGCGGAACCTCTGCTGGATCGATCTGCCTTGCTTGTTGCTTTCGAAGGCTCGGAATGTATTGTCGCAGGGAATCGACCAGGTCGGGATACTCCGAGCAGAGTCGTTCGAGATCAGGCAGTTCACCACGCTCCAACTGGTCGAGGTAATGCTCGAGAGCTACGGTCAACCGCTTCTGTTGCTCGTCGTTGAGCGTCTGTGGTGCTGGTTGGGTTGCGGGATTCATACCGGTTTGACTCTCTGAATGATGACCTTAAGAGGACGAGGGTAGAGACCGATATGCAGCATCCAGGTGTTCCTGCAATTGCTCGCAGGTGTAGCGAATCTTCTCGCCCCCCGCAAAGTGCCGGACCTGGTTTCGTCCGCCATGCTTGCATGCATACAACGCTTCGTCTGCACGCTCGAATAGTGCCTTGGCATCTGATGCATCCAAGGTGGAAGTTGCAAGGCCGATCGAAGCAGTAGCGCTGAGTTTATTCCCCATGTGCTCAACGCTCAATTGTTCTACTTGCGATCGTAATCCCTCCATGACTTCCATGGCCGCAGATGGATTCGTACCGGGAAAGAGGATGCAGAACTCCTCACCGCCGTAACGGAACGCCATCGTATCGGTCTGGTCTCGCACCGACTCCGCAATCAGTTGCCCAACCTGCTTCAGCATGGCATCACCAGCTGCGTGACCAAAGTGATCATTCAGTTTCTTGAAATGATCGATATCTAGAATCGCAATCGTCAGCGGCTTTTTCGTCGAAGTCGACTCATTGAACATTTCAAACAGCATTTGTTCGAAGTATCGACTGTTGTACAGGCCGGTCATCCGATCGGTAATCGACTGGCTGTACAATCGGGTTTTATTGAGATTGACTGCAGCTTGGTCGGCTAGCCCCATCAACAGTGCGATGTCTTCGTCGGTGAAGCGACCGAGCGGATCGAGGACCTTGTTGCCATGTTCATCGATGGTGACTTTGTTGGTCATATTGATGACCCCTTCGAGCTCGTTCCCATACAGGATAGGAACGCTGGCCATGCAATAGACTGTATGTTGCCCGACCTGCGGGATCTGGGTCCGATCGTTGACACGGATTGGTTTGCGGGTCTTGGCGCACATTCCCGCAACACCTTCTCCCAGTTCGAATGACTTGGTCTCGACAAGCCCGTTGTTGATTTCGTCGCGTACGTCGGTCGGTATGTTCCCCCACACGACGCGGATCTCGAGTTTCTGAGTGATCTTGTTGTAGATCATCAGATTGCCCTTCTGTGTCATCAGCACATCGACCGCACGATTCAAGGTCTCGATGCAAAGCTTCTTGAAATCGTTGACGTTAGCAATCTGCTGATTGATATCATACAGGGTCTGGATGTTCTTCAGGATGCGCTCGTTCTTCTCATATTTGAGCGTCGAGTCGATGTTGGTAATCGCGATCGACGCTAACTCCTGGATGAATGCAAAGTCGCTCTCCGGGATCTGTGTTCCGTCATCGCGCGCTCCAATGGTCAGAATGCCGAGCACTTCACCACTCTTGATGAGCGGGCACCATACATCGGACTTCAAGACATCCAGGTTCCATTGCTGCCATGCATGCTTGAATCGTGGGCCGAGTTGCATATCGCGAACACTGAACACGTTTCCTTGTTGGATCAACTGCCAAAGCAGTCCGTTGTTCTTCGGAAACTTGAACATGTAGATGGACTCTTCCATCCCGCAAGGATGAAAGAAGCGTTCGTCCAATCCGTGGTGGGCTTTGACACGGTAGAAATCTTGAGTGTTCTCTAGATCATCTTTCAACAGCACCGCTGTATTTACGGCGCTGTACTTCTCTCGCACAACCGCCATGAATGTTTCGAGCAACTGCCTCAGGTTCAAAATGTTGCTGAAGCCTTTGCCGGACTGGAGCAAGGCCGAGATCGCG
>JALOQW010000028.1 GCA_025459275.1 Pirellula sp. | reverse complement strand
AATCGCACGGGGGCGGAAGAGAGCTGTTCGGACGGATCAGCCGATCGATATCGGTCGAAGGAATCGAGGGTTCCGAGCCTTCAGATGTGTCCTCATCCATTATTTTGGTTTCCTTCCGAAAGGTCGGCTCGCTGCCTTGGGAACAAATGTAATGCGAGGGACACGTGCGCGCATCGTGACACCTGGTCGGCCGGCGGGTACCCAATCCACGATGTCCCAAGCGTCAGGATCCACGGGATGACCATCGTCATGTGCGATCTGGATGTAACCCAACAAATCGACGATCCCCAACGAAGAGGGATTGGCCATCCACAGATCCTTGAGTGTCCATTCGTGACCGTCGAGAGTTCGTTCTCGGATCGTCTCCCGTAACTTTCGCAGATCGAGTCGATGCATTTTCGCAAAGGCAGACGCGATCGCTCCCGCTTGGGTCAAGTCGGTAATGTGCTCTTGAATTTCGCTCTGGACGAAGTCGGGCTGGGCTGTCCAGAACGGACGCTCAAGTGGCGCTTGAATGTCGATCTCAGCATCGATGTTGAGTGCAATGTTCGTGGGTGGATCTGTCCTCAGTTGCAGTGCTGCCTTGCGAATGTCGTGAAGCACGTTCGCTAACCGCACTCGATGTTCTGCGGATCGGGAATCCAACAATCGGCGAAGGGTTGCGGACAACCTCGCCGTAGTCCGCATGACTTTGTCTGCTTCGGCCAACAGCGAAGGGACCATGCGATGCAGACGCTGCAGACCTTCCTGTTGATCGGCGAGGGCCGCTAACTGTTGAATCTCTTCGATGCTCTTGCGCAAAGACATCTGCTCCGTCGGAGACAGAAGAAATCGGACGAAGGCGTAGAAGCTGACTCCTTCGTCTTCTTGCTTCAGAGTTTCCTCCGCATCCAAGGCAAAACCCAGGATCATGCCTCGCGTTTCGTGGCCTGCGGCTTGCAAGTGCTGGACACGTCGCGCGATCTCTTGAAATCGATCTTCCACGGCGCGAAAGTCCGACTGCAACTCGCGAAGCAGATTGATCGCGTTTTGAAATCGTTCGCGGATCTGAGAGGGTCGATAGACTTGAACACTCTTGCCTGATTCGATTGCGGAGATCTCTTGTTCGATCGTTTGACGCTGTGTGTTCAAGAACTCGAGTCGTCGCTCAGGGTCATCGGTTGCACCGCGCACGATATCTTGAAGCGTATCGATGATCATTCTCAATCGGCCCTCAGTCCCGACCATGTTTTGGCGACGCGACAGAGCCTCTTCCACGAAGTGGATCGCCTCCTCGGCAGCGGCGGATAGCTGATATTGAGGTTCGGAGGAATTCGATTCCACGAACCGTCTCAACCAAAGCGATTCGGTCCATTGGGCGACATAGCGTTCCGGTGATCCGGTCATGACCTCCGGATAAGTCTCATGCACATCGTCTTGAAAGGTAGCCAGCCGCGACCGCAGTTCCGACTGCCCAATGGCGATTGCCGCATCGGTTTTGAAGGTGGCATGCAGAAAGGCGAGAATCCAAGGGGCCAAATCCGAACGGAGCAAACGGACGGTTGGCGAATGTTCAAAAAAAGCGCGTAGTTCGTCCCGTCGCATGGTGGCTCCTTACCATTCCATAGTGACACGAAACACCGCGAAAACAAGCCTCCGACCCTGTAAACCGACCATCGCAGCGGGCGAGGTGGGGCATCGTGCCCGATGTAGAAAACGCGATCCTCTCATCGTAGCCACGGCCGCGGAGGCGGTGGCTCATGCTGTTGATCGGTGCCAGGCACTTTGCGGCTGTGTCCGCACGTACTAAGGTTTACACGAAGGCGACCGGAATCTTGAGATTATTTCGCCCCGGTCTGAGATGGCTTTGCAGCTTGGCTTTGAGATTTGGGCCAGGGGGATACAGGTACATAGGGGCGTGACAGCGACGGAAGCGGGCTCGACAAGTGCCAAGGCGATGACCATGCCTGGTTCGCCTCTCGTTCCGAACCGACATAACTGGGCGCGAACGGAACGGGCTGGTTCGATTTCAGAATGGCAATTTGCTTACGAATATTGGACAGATCCTCGTGGATCGCTTGCAGTTCCGAGTTTGAGCCTGGCTCGCCAGGTGCTTCCACCTGAGTCCCCTCTAACCGACTTGACATGGGGGGATGCGTTATTCCCCCGGCTATCGAAGTCGAAGCTTGTTGCATTTCGATCATTGCGAGTTGCGTTTGCAGTCGTGCGTTGTGCTCGCTCATCTCCTGAAGCTTGACCATATAATTCGTCCGTTCCTCCAGCAATTCCCGGGTCATTTCCAAGCGTGCTTCACTGCGGGCTTGATCTACCAGCAGCGAAACGAGAACAGAGGCTGGCAAGGTAACTTGCGAATGATCCAGGGACTCCATCGCAGCATGCGCATGGGACTTGTAAGGGGCATCCGGAACGTGTCGGGTGAATTGATAGCTGGGTGGCAGTGGCGGTGCCGCCGGCACTTCGATAATAGGCTCTTCTTCGCACACCGGTTGCGAAGGATCATCTTTCACATCGCAAGGTTTACCATCAACTTCCCCGTCTTCCACTTCGTAGCATTTACCACCGGCACAGATTTTGTGTCCGCAGGGGATCACGGCTTCCAATTCCAGGACGGGTAACGCCTCATGTACAGCGAACTGAGTGGTGATGCGAGTTGGAGTCATAAGCCAGCGCCCTACCCAGTTAGCTAGCGTTTGTATGGTAGGGGTGGGCTGCGGGCGACCGACCACTCTTTGGGAGTCTTCCCACTCGGCCTTTAGGGGATCTTCTGACGCAAAACCTGCGTTTCCGATCAAGCAAACACTCACGAGAGCGGAACGAATGATGTCGAGAAAGGACGCTGCATCCATGCTGGCATCTCCATGTAATGATGGAAAATCTGGTGAGATTGCGATCGACCGCCTCAATGTAGCAAGTTCGATGGCTCGGAAGAAGATCGAATTGAATGATCTCGACCTGCGTTGCGAGGATTGTCTAGACTCGACGATGAATTTTCTGGGATAGAAATAGAACAGGATAGGATGTCCAACCATGGCCAGAATTAGCTCTTTGGATTCCGGATTTAGAAAAAGGCGAACCGGAGGTTTCAAGAAACGCCACTGGATGGCGTTGGTTTTTGGCGTTCTTGTCACTGCTGTCTTTTTTGGTGTACCGATACTTCTGCAGAATCGGGATCTCGCCGTATCAATGATTAATCGCAATGCTGGTATGGATCCGATGCGCATCGATTTGAAGTCGATTGATGGTGGTTGGTTTCGACCGATCGCTATTCGCGGTCTTCGATTGATCGATGATCGCGGGAGCGACCTGGTCCAGATTGGAGAGATCCAAACCCAAGTGACATTGATGTCATTGATTGCCAATTATCGGAATCTTGGAACGATTGAGATTCGGGATGCTGCCGTTGCGTTGGACGTGCAGCCTGGGACCACCAATCTCGAGGAAGCGATCAAGCCGCTTCTAGCGTCCGAGCCCTCAAGTGCCAAGCCTTCGAATGGTGGAGATACCGGAATCACTGGCCGAGTCCGCCTTGCCAACGCAGTGATCTTTGCTCGTGACAGTGTGGATATGACTGCATGGGAGATCAAGGTCGAGGGAGCGGATATCCCGTTTCCGTCGGTAGAACAACCTTTTCCGCCGATGACCTTGGTTGGTCATCTGAATCAGACTGCAGCACTTGCGGGTGAGCCTTTAGTGGGGGGGCAATTCACGATTCAGACGCAACCGCTAGCCCAACATCCAGATGCGTCGTCGGGCAACGGTCTGTCTTCATTGCGGATGAGTGTTGCGACACAAAACATGCCATTGCAGTGGGTAAGTCTTGTCAAACGAAGATTTCCCGATCTGCCGATCGAGCGATTGATTGGTCAAGCGACGGTACAAGCAGAGGTTGAGTTTCCGAGCCAGAACTCCATCATGGCTTTGGTGCAAACGGCCCAAGTCGACCATCTCAAGATCGTCGCTCCTTCGTTGGTTGGAGCAAGTGGCGCGCAACTGCGTCAGATCAAGATCAGCGGCGATGTGTACATGACACCCAATCGACTCAGCACCCGAGGCGCCAAACTCGACTGCGACGTCGGCTCTGTGATTGCCAAAGCCGACTTCGCTTGGCCCATCGAGATGCCGAGTTTAACCAAGCCATGGTTTGAAGATGCTGATCTGGATATCCAGGGGAGCGTCGATCTGCCTCAATTGACACGTGTTGCACCGGATTTGGTACGCACCCAGGATCAAGTGGAACTACTCTCGGGAGTTGCATCTTTGAATGCTGTGCAACGCCGTGCTGCGAGCACGGATTCCAGCGTTCCTGCTCCTCCGACATCTCATTATCGGATTGAACTAGGGAAACTGATCGCCAACGTACAAGGCAATACCATTCAATGGGACCAAGCTCTGCAGGCATCTATCCAGGTAGTGGGTGACGCGAATCAACTGCCAAGCTTCAAAGTCGATTGCAACTCGGAATTCTGCAAAGTCGATGGGGCAGGCAATTCAAATGATGGACGGCTAACAGCGCAGCTCGATTTCGACAAGATGGAACAGCGACTCTCTCAATGGTTTGTGTTACCGTTCGAGAGTCTGAGTGGATCTGCTCAAGGTGCGTTTGCATGGAAGGTAGAAGAAGGAAATCGGCTGACTGCAAATGGATCGCTGCGAACAACGCCACTTCGAATTGCGCATCGAAACGGACAACTGGATGAGCCCGCATGGGATGGAGAGTTCTCGACCGTAGCTAGGATTGATGGTCCAGCATTGCTGCAGCTCGATCGCGCCCACTTTTCTCTCAAGTCATCCGAGGAGTCATGCACGGTGCATTTACTGGAACCGTTGGCCCTGACATCTTCGACGGGAGGGATGGGCGCACTGCCACCAGCCGGTACACAAATCAAGCTGGTTGGAGAATTGTCTCGCTGGCAACGTCGAGCACAGATGTTTGCAGGGATCGATCCAGGAATCGAGTTAGGTGGAGTCTGTACTTTAGAAGCCCATGGCGGTGTCGATCTGGAGCACATCGAAATCACGAAAGCGGATTGGAGTCTGGAGCCATTTCGCGTCGCAACCAATGGCACGGCCGTTGAAGAGGCCCGTATGGTCGGCAAGTTCGAAGGACTTGTGAACACGAAGGACATCGCTCGAACGCAAGTCGACACACTCCTGGTCCAGTCGGAGTCATTCGCACTTCAGGCTCAGGACAGTGCCGTACCCAATAAAACACTGACTCGCGATGGCCAGGCAGCATTTCGCATTGCTCCGAACCGTCTATTATCTACGCTCAAATTTGAATCGAGCCCAGGGCAATACCAGCCAAGCAACCTTTCGGTTTCCGGCGACATAACTGGCCAAGTGCATTGGATCATCGACCCTGCTGCTATCCGCTGGGAGCTGTTGGCTGATGCGACCGCGTTGCGAGCGACGCAGCCAGCCCCACGTAATCCCAACCAATTGGTCAGCACCGGTGCATCGAGATCGGAGGACACGGTGCTCTGGGAGGAGCCTCAAGCCAAACTCTCCGTCGATGGTGATTACACGATCGCAACAGGAAATACGAACCTGTCGCGGTTGCAGGTCCAAACCGAGTGGCTTGCCTACGGTGGCCGAGCATTGATCGATCAGAGCGGCGGGAAAACCAACATCGTATCAGAAGGGAGCATTACCTATGACGCATCGAGTGTCGCTCAACGCATGCGTCCTTACATCGGAACTGTCGTAGCTATTGAAGGCCAGCGCACGCAGCCGCTTGATATTTCATGGTCTTCTCATCCCACAGAGCCTTGGGCTCGAAGCCTGCAGGCCAAGTCGAGCTTGGGCTGGGACCGTGCGAACGTGGTAGGTATCGAAATCGGTACGGGAGAGATTCCATTGGACATTCGCAACGGTCAATTCGTATCCCAAGCCGCTTTTCCAGTGTCGCAAGGAACTTTGCGATGGAACCTGGCTGGCGATCTCGCAGCGGATCCATTGACCATTCGGCAATCTCAGGAACGTGTCATCGACAATGTGGCGATCACCCGCGAGATGTGCCAAGGCTGGCTGAAATTCGTCGCCCCTTTGCTTGCCGACGCGACAAGTGTGCAAGGGAACCTGAGCCTCGATGTCGAACGGGCCGAGATCATTCCTTCCGACTTAACCAAGCAGACGGCGATTGGCCAAGTGCATGTCCACGGGGCCACCGTAGGGCCAGGGCCTTTAGCAGATCAGTTGCTCGCTCTCGTCCAGCAGATCCGAGCGCTTCGAAAAGGAGCCGGAGCAACGGATGGAGGAGGGCAACCCACGAGTTGGTTGCAATTGCCGGAGCAACGCATCGGCTTTGCGGTTGAACAAGGACGCGTAGCCCATCGCGGTCTACAGATTCAGGCTGGGGACGTCATGATGGTGACCTCAGGTTCCGTTGGCTTGGACGGGACGATGGAAATGGTGGCTTCGGTACCTATCCAAAAGGAGTGGCTGGACAAAGCGCCAGCGCTTCAGTCCCTCGCAGGTCAACAGATCCAAGTTCCCATTCGTGGCACGATCCAGCGACCTCAGTTGGACCTCGGAAGCTTGGCCGGCATGACGCAGAATCTGGCGGCAGCCGCACTACAAGGGGCAGCTCAAAAGCAGATTGACCGCGGCTTGAACAAGCTGCTCGGGCCGCTTGAAAAGCAGCTCGGCCCGTTGCAACAAGGGATGCAACAAATGCAGCAAGGCGTCCAGCAGAATCTTCCTCAGCTTCCTCTTCCTAACATCCAAATCCCAGGGTTTGGTGGTGGAGCATTTGGAGCACCACCGCAGCCAGTGCAGCCACCGCAGCCAGTTGCACCTGTTCTTCCGGGTTCAACGTCTTCCGGCTGATAGCGACAACCATCTCTAGCGGTACAGCCACACCAGCACGATGATTCCTAGAAAAATTCGGTAAATCGCGAATGGAACGAATCCTCGCGATTTAACCCATTGCATAAACCAAGCGATCACCCCCAACGCCACCACAAAGCTTGTGATGAATCCGATGGCCAAGGTGATCCACTGGTCTGCTTCAATGGTTACCGGTTCCTCGAGGACAAACTGAACCAGCTTGAACCCTGCTGCAGCAAACATCACCGGAATCGAAAGAAAGAAACTGAACTCAAGTGCTGCAGGGCGAGAGAGTCCCATGACTTGACCACCCGCGATGGTGGCCATCGAACGGCTTGTCCCTGGGAAAGTGGCTGAAAGTATTTGCGTCAGTCCAATGGCGATGGCTTGTGTTAACGTCATGTCCTCCATTCGCATCGTCGTAGCTCGCGGTGAGCATACTCGATCCACGATGACCATGACGATCCCTCCAATAATGAGAGCCAACGCAATCGCGAGCGGACTCTCGAGTTGATCTGCGATGAACCTGTCCATGAGGAAGCAAGGGATTGCGGTAACGACGAAACTGATGACTACCAACGTCAAGGGATGCTTCCAAATAGAAGCGGCTGGCTCCGCAGTGATTGCATCGCTTGAATGCACTGACTGTTTTCTTGGCAATGGGAACGACAGCACAAAAGCGGTGAGTCGCTTCCAGAAATAAACGACCACAGAAAGGATCGCCCCCAATTGAATGACGACGGTGAACATCTTCCAAAAGGAGCTGGTCAAATCGACGCTGAGTATTTTTTGCGTCAGCACGATATGAGCCGTGGAGCTAACCGGCAAAAACTCCGTCAGTCCTTCGACGATTCCAGCGATCAATGCAGTCCAGTAATCCGACATGGCAGCAACGGTTCAAGGTCCAGATGGGAAAAAGAAAAAACCCGGGTTGGCAGGATCCGCGAACCCGGGCTCGTTAACGATCATGTGAAGCTTGCAACGCAAAAAGGAATAGAACCTTTTCTTGTGTGCAAGGCGGAGTCGAGGCTGCTTGTCATAGGCAGCCCGCCGGCATTGCCTAGGACGCCTCACCCCTTTGGCTAGTAGAGAATGAACTCACCAATCACCTCCTTTCGAAACGAGCCAGATCAAGCACCCGTCAGATTGCCGAGAATTGTCGGGGCCGATACGGATACGCACGCTGCGATGCGTTTCGCAGCACTGACCCTGAGTTTAACTCGAGCGGGACCCCAGAATCAATCACGGGTCCGAAATCTACGATGAATTTCTAGTAGATTCGTGATGAAAAGTGAGAAAAAGAGGTGTGCAGATCCGTTCGGTGGGGCTTAGCCCGGAGGACCGACAGAAGGTGCGTACGGGGGACACTCACCGTCGACATGGCCTTCTGTTGATGTCGATTTAGCTTGCAAACCAAGAATAGTTCCGGTCGACCAGTGTGTGTCCCCGGGTCGTCTTAGGTCTTAGGTCCGAAGGACCGGAAGAACTTTAGCCCGGACCGACAGGTCCGGGTAACACGCCCCGTACATGACCCAAGCCCCGGATGGGGCGACAGAAGATTCGAGGTGCGGAATCGCGATCTATCCCATTCCAATATTTGCTCTTGCCCCCAGCCGGCACGCCCCGAATGGGGCCCGAGCCAATAACCGGTGGTGGCGCCCCAAATTGATTGGGGCTTACCACCGGCTAATGTCTTGAATCCCTTCGGGATGAAATACGACTTATCATTCACGCAGCGAGCCGAACGCAAGGTACGTACGGGGGACACTCACCGCGGACATGGCCTTCTGTTCGTGTCGATTTAGCTTGCAATCCAAGAATAGTTCCGGTCGACCAGTGTGTGTCCCCGGAGGGGAGGCTGTGTGAGTCCCCGGGGGGCGTAGGCGTTATCGGCCTTTGGGCCTTCGCTTCTTGGAGGCAGGTCTCCCCTTTCGAGAGGCCTTGATGCCAGGGCGTCCGAAACCTTTTTTCTTGGTCCCGCCGTGTCCCTCGCGTCGCGCAACGCGTTCGGAATCTCCATTCCTGCCCCGTGCAGACTTGGTCCTCCTTAATGGGCGTCCTTCGGTGCGACCTGTTTCGCTGTCTCCCCTAGCACTGGCTCCCCTATTGTTGTCTCGGCGTTTGCCAATGCTTTTACCCTTTCCGCCGTCCCGGCGTTCGCCACCGTCTCGACGGCGTTCGTTGTTGGGAACAACTTCTTCGTCACCGATGACTGCTCCGACGCGGCGACTGGATGTGGGAGTCCAATCGTCATCCGATTCGATTTGGGTATCTCGAACAAGGATGGCTTCGTCTCCGAAGGGATTTTGTTCGTCGTCTAGATCTTCGTCGGTGTGATATGGGTTGTCCTGGAGGGGCGGCAGCGCGAAATCCTCGGGTTTTTCGGTCGTTGCTCCACGCGACTTCGGTTGCTTGCTCGTATGTACCCCCTTTGGTTTTTCAGCTTCCTTCTTTCGTTCCTTGCGCTCTTGCTTACGCTCTCGTTTGATTGCTTCAACGGCCTCGTAGAGGGCGTTGATTTCCAATGTGCCGAGGGGCCGATAGGCTCCTTCGGGCAGTTCGCCTAACTTGAGTGGGCCGATCCCAATGCGTTTGAGTGAGACAACCTTATGCCCGAGACGGGCAAGGACGCGTCGAATCTCCCGGTTCTTGCCTTCGCTGAGGGTGATCTCCAGTTCGGTGCAGCCCTTTCGAATCCGTTTTAGCTTTGCATGGTCGACTTTGGCTCGCCCCTCGGCAAGATGGATGCCGCGCTGCAGTCTACGAAGGGAGTCCGCTTCGACTTGTCCTGCGACAACGACCGCGTAGCGTTTGGGGACACCGTGCCTCGGATGTGTCAATCGCTGCGCGATCTCACCATCGTTTGTCAAAAGGATTAGACCGGTGCTACTGGCATCGAGTCGACCGACAGGAAACAACCGGACCTGATTGGGGACCATATCGACCACGCGGGTGCGGCCCTGTGGATCTCGATTGGTGCACAGAACCCCTTCGGGTTTGTTGAGAGCGAAATAGACCGGTCGATGTTTCTTGAGGGGTTCTCCATCGACTGTAATTTGCACCGTCTCCGGATCGACTTTGACACCGACTTGCTGGATCGTCTTGCCATCGACCTCAACGCGCCCTTGTTCGATCAATTCGTCGACTTGACGTCGCGACCCTAAACCGGCGGCAGCAAGGACCTTATTGATTCGTTGTTCACCATTCAGCAGCGAATGGGCAGCCGGCTTGGGCTGATTGCGTTTCTTCATGGATGTCTTTCGCTTCAAGCGAGTTGGCAACGTCTCACGACGTGGCTGAGTCATCTCTCAGCAGGGTATCTTCGAGCGATCGTATTGTAATCCCTTCGCCGTGAAATGTCAGGACGAAGTGACCAATTCCCCCTCCCGAGTGGCCTGCCAAACCATCTGGGAATCCAGATCCATTGCTGTAAGCCAACGGCCGCCGTAGCAGTAAGTATCCAAACAAATAAGATGGGGTAGCTTCAGGATCTCCCCTTGCCGGTCATGTGTGTGGCCGACAACCGCGATCTTCCCGGAAACATGGGGGCCCGGCATCCGTTCGGTGAGCTTCACCCATCGCAGGAGTTCCGTCGGTTGCTCCGCCAAAGGAAGCCGAGGATCGTAATTCGCGTGAACGACGAAGTGGGTATCGTTCTCGAAATAGGTCTGCAGGTTTCGGAGGAATTCGAGGTGAGTCTCAGGAACCACGTTCGTGTCACCCGTAAAGCCATAGCTCTCCAAGGTTTGAGCTCCTCCGTGATTCAGCCACCCGAACGGTTCGATCCGTTTCTCCAGTGCGTCGAGCATCATCTCTTCATGGTTCCCTAGCAACGGGACCAAGTGCACCTGCTCTCGAAGGCTCAAGAGCCGTTCGATGACCCCTTTGGAATCGGGGCCTCGGTCGACATAGTCGCCGACCGTCACCAGCGTATCATTAGGTTGAGGGCGAATGGCTGCAAGGATCGCGTCCAAAGCTTGAAGGCAGCCATGGATATCGCCGATCACAATCGTCCTGGGCTTCATGTCGTTTCGTCGCATCTCCGTTGAGTACAGACCAAAAGAGGGGGCCTTTCATCCAAGAATAGGCAGCGAGCGGCGTTTCGACTAGCGCAAACGAGGAGCTATAATGCAATCATTGCGTTGTCTGTTCCGGTTTCCAAGTGTTATTACCTAATCCTTCTATGGCGGAATCGGTCTTCAAAAACTCGGTCATTGCCAGCGGATTGGTTGCCAAAGATCAGTGGGATTACTGCCTGCGGTTGTTGAGGCATCGCCAGCAGAGCGCTGCCGCAAAACAAGAAAGCACTTCGGAAGACCAGATCCTTAAGGATATTCTTTTGGAGCAAGGGGCCATTACGGAGTACCAGGCTCTGCAGTTGGCCGATGGTAAAACGAAATTTCGATTGGGGCCCTATGTCATCACGGACTTCATTGGACAAGGAGGCATGGGGCAGGTCTTCAAGGCCGTCCACCAGGTCATGGGTCGTGAGTGCGCCGTCAAAGTGCTCCCTCTGCATCGAGTGAACCCGGAGTCTTTATCGGGCTTTATTCGAGAGATTCGAATGCAGGCCAAGTTGGACTGTCCCTATTTGGTCCGTGCACACGATGCAGGCCAAGACGGCAGCGTGCATTACCTCGTCACAGAATACGTGGCCGGCATGGACTTGCGCAAGCTCGTGAAATCGCAGGGGCCGCTGAATCAGGATCAAGCCGCAGGCATTCTCATGCAGGCTGCGCTCGGACTGAGTTACGCACACGAACAAGGAATGGTGCATCGAGATGTTAAGCCTGGAAACATCCTCGTCACTCCCGAGTCGATGGCCAAAGTATCGGATGTCGGATTGGCGGGCTTTGCAGCCGATCTCTCCGATGACCCGAGAGCCGGGAAGATCGTCGGAACCCCTGACTATCTTTCGCCAGAACAGATCCAGACTCCTCTCTCGGTGGCACCGGTCAGCGATGTCTATTCACTCGGCTGCACGCTTTACTACGCCGTCACTGGAAAGGCCCCATTCCCTGGAGGTGATACGGCCTCCAAGATCCGTCGTCATCTGGAGGCTACACCGCTCCACCCACGCAACTTCAACTCGGGATTGAGCGAAGAGTTCGTCGAGATCATTGCGGAGATGATGGAAAAAGATCCGACCAAACGCATTCAGACATGCGCTGAGGTTGCCGCCAGGCTTGAGGTCTGGGCGACGACCAGCATGCCACTTGCCCAGTCGACAATCACGCGCGGTCCATGGCTTGCACCTCCACCGCCCGTGGTGGATCCACTGCCGATGTCCCCATTGACCGGCGAGGCCTTGTCGCTGACCTCAAGATCCTCGGTCGATACCGGGGCCGTCAGGAGTCCTGCCGTCGCAACGTGGGATGGGGTGTCGCAAACCAACGCAAGTGAGCCAGAAGGGGTTGTTCCTCCCCCGCCCTATCTTGAAGCAACTGCCAGAGAAAATCACCAGGTTTCTCGAGGGATGCTGGTTGCACTGACTGTAGCGATTCTACTTCCACCAGCCCTCCTTTTGGGGGCCATCCTGGGCTACATGATCGGGTTGCGTACGTGATCTGGCTTTGGGTAATTACACTGGAGTCAACTCCGAACGCATTCTCTTCTTTAGGTATCTGGCATCCATGTGGCAGTGGTTCTCGACTTGGCTGAAGCAACAACAGTCCAGGGAAAACAAGAAGCAAGCCCACATGACGTTTGGCCGTACCAGCCTTGGCAATCGGATCCAGCGCACTGGGGACCTCTTTCGGCAGCGCTTATGGATCTGGCCCATCGTGGCGTTCGTATTGTTGACTGCAGGCGGCTATTGGGTGATGCAGTCCATCCAATCGACGATGGAAAGCGGCTTGAAGTCCGAACTGACGACTGTATTGAAGTTGCAAAGGGCGCTCGTTGAGAAATGGCTGACCCGACAAAAGTCGATCTCGATGACATTAGCCAACGATTACCAATTGCGCGGACTCATCACCAAACTGGTGGACACCAAGCCTACAGATACTGCATCTCCAACCAACGTTGCGTCCGAGGGGACAATTGGTGGAAGCGAAACAAGCGATCTCATAGCTCAGATCTCGAAGAAACTCGGGCCCACTCTCAGTATCCATGACTACTCCGGTTTCATCGTCACCGATCGAAGTCGCACCGTTCGCGCCTCCTCCCATCCTGAGTTGATTGGTAGAACTGCAGATCAGTTTGAACGGTTCCTTCGAAAGGTCATGGCTGGAGAGGCAAACGTCTGCCCACCTTTTTCCAGTTTGACAGCCATCATGGATGAACAAGGACGACTCCAAACAGGTGCAACAACGATGTTTGTCAGCGTCCCCATCCGCGATGATGATTTCCAAATTGTTGCGGCGCTTTCCCTCCGTATCCAACCCGAACGAGAGTTCACGCAACTCATGCAATTTGGACGCATGGGAAGGAGCGGTGAGACGTTCGCGTTCGACAAGGTCGGGAACATGCTATCCAACTCCCGGTTCGAAAATGACTTGATCTTGCTCGGGCTTATTCCTGACAACGATAGAGCATCATCCATTCTCAATCTTCAGCTTCGAGATCCTGGAGGTAACATGCTCGAAGGCTTTCGCCCGAAGGTTCGTCGAGGGGAACTGCCCCTTACCAAGAATGTTGCGAGCGCCGTCGAAGGAGGAGATGGCTTCTACCTGGACGGATACCGCGATTATCGCGGAGTGACGGTGGTTGGCGCTTGGTCGTGGCTGAACGATTACGAGTTTGGTTTGTCTACTGAAATGGATTACGAAGAAGCATTCGAACCACTGAATATTCTTAAGAGAACTTTCTACGCTCTGTTTACTTTGTTGGCTGTCAGTTCCCTTGCGATCTTCGTGTTCATGTTGATCGTGTCTCGACTGCAACGCGAAGCAAGGGAAGCGGCCATCGAAGCTCGACAACTGGGTCAATACCGATTGGAGGAAAAGCTGGGCGAAGGGGCGATGGGAGTCGTCTACCGCGGACACCACGCTATGCTCCGGCGACCTGCGGCAATCAAACTGTTGCACACGCAGCGAGTCAATGAGACTTCGATCGCCAGGTTCGAACACGAAGTTCAAATCACATGCCAACTCAACAATCCACACACCGTGGCCATCTATGATTACGGCAGGACTCCTGAAGGGGTCTTCTATTACGCCATGGAGTACTTGGATGGTATCGATCTCCAGGATCTGGTGGATCGTTACGGTCCTCAACCTGAGGCCCGTGTGGCAAAGATCCTCGATCAGTTGTGTAGCTCCCTCTACGAAGCTCACACTCAGGGGCTTGTTCATCGCGACATCAAGCCGGCGAACATCATGCTGAATCGACGCGGAGGTGAACCAGATTTTGTTAAGCTTCTGGACTTTGGATTGGTTCGCGCTATGGACGACGCCAAAAAATCCATCGTCAGCGAAGGGATGGCCGGCACACCGTTGTATATGTCCCCAGAATCGATACAAACACCGGACCTGGTCGATTCGCGTAGCGATCTCTACGCGGTAGGCGCCGTCGGCTATTTCTTGTTGACGGGTACGACGGTCTTTGAGGCCAAGACCTTAGGTGAATTGTGCCAACAACATATCGACGCCATACCACTGACCCCATCGCAGAGACTTGGCCGACAAGTCCATCCGGACCTCGAACACGCCATCCTCAACTGCCTGGAAAAGAACCGGGCCAAGCGTCCACAAACCGCACGAGACCTCGCAGCCAAACTTCATAAACTCTGCACCTCAGACGCTTGGTCGCTCAGTGAAGCGGATGCCTGGTGGAGCCGTCACGAAAGAGAAGTCATGGCGGTGAATCGCGCCAAATCCGGAGGCACGATCCTGGTACCATCAGGGTCTGCAGCAGCCGTCTCGCAATCGCATCCCTACGAGCAAACCATTCTCCACAACGAATCCACAGAAGGATCGTAAGCAGATGGATCGTAATGGCATTCAACGCCTTCCGATGTTGTACCGTTCAACGAACCGACCAAATGTAGTGCATCTTGCCAAAGATCCTTGCGCACAAAGACTGTAGTGGATCTTGCCAAAAGATCCTGGAGCACCGGTGTAGTGGATCTTGCCAAAGATACTTGAGTGCCGGGAAGTTTGGCAACTCCCACTACCTTCATCGAACGATATTGCGTTTAGACGCCAGCTTGTTCCGCGAGAGCCTGCAGCGATGTCAGGCCCGAGGCACTGTTGCGAATGCGCGCGATCGCCTCTTCCATGCGGAAGAATTGCAACTGTAATCTCTCTCGCTCGCGGTCCAGTTTGGCGTTCAAGAATTCGACGCGACGATTCCCGTCTTCGATCCGCCGCTGAATGGCCTCGTTCCTGCTGACAAGCAAGCCACCATTGATCCCAACGAGACTCTCCAGCAGATTCTTGGATTTGGCCGCAAACCCGGAATTCTCTTTCGTAAAGAAATCTACAACGCTTTTGGAGTCTCGATCGAGCGCTTGGGAAAGCTTGCCACTATCGAAGCGTAGCTTTCCCGTGCTGTCCAAACTCAGCCCTAGCTGTTCCATGCCTCGAATGGCACCAGCACCGAAGATCGTTTGATTGATCATGCGGTTGAGATTCTGTTCGATACGGAGGACTTCATTGGCGCCGTAGAGGATCCCGGTTCGCCCTGTCGCCGGATCGAAACTCGCTACAGCGTCAAGTCGTTCTCGGACTTTGTTGAATTGGTCGACGAACAATTGCAGGTTCTTTTCAATATCCGCGCTGTCTTTCTCCACACGAATTTCGACTGGGTTATCATCAGCGGCAACGACGTTCAACGTAAGGCCTTCGATGGCATTGTCCACCGTGTTGCTCGAAGAACGCACAAGAATACCACCCGACTCTTCTGAGGGGTTAATCGCGAGGACGGCATCTCGACCGATCGAAGTTGTGGTTGTTTCAAGACCGATGTCGCTGCCATCCACGACGATCCGGCCGGCTTCTCCACCCGTTCGGGAATTAAACAGGATTCTCGTCGACGAGCCTGCGACCAGAAGCGAAGCCGTCAGCGGTCCGTTGGATTGATTGATGCTCTGAACCAACGATTGCAGCGTGGGGGTATCCCCTACATCGAGCCGAAAAGTCCCAGAGCCTTCGATCTGACGAACCGAGGTTCCTCCAACGACTTGAGGTTGTCCACTACCCGCAATCCCCAGATCTCTTGCCGTCGAACTGCCGACACGATCGCTGATCGTAAAGGCTCCACTGCCGCTGGTCGAGTCGGTTATTACGATCCCATCCCCAGCATCGTTGATTCGCGCGGAAACACCAATTCCAGTCCCTTCAATGGCTTGGATCACACCACCGACCGTCTTGTCGGTTAGCGAACTGATATCGATGGAACGCTTCTCGCCTAGGGAATTCACAATATCGATCGACCCAGCTTGGACTCCGCGACCTTGATTGAGTTTGCTCAGCTCGGTCGCTTCGCTTACGTATCGCAATTGCAGCGAACCGGAATCGATCGAGTTACCAGCCACGCTCCCCGCTATTTGAAGTTTGGTAGCTGTGCTGTTCGAGTCGCTGTTCGAAATGATGAGGTCGCTGGCAGTGGCACCTGTGACATCTTGGATTGCGATGCCCGTCTTCGAACGATTGAATGACGCCGCAACCCCTGCTCCCGAATTGTTGATAGCATCGATAATATCTTTGAGGCTTTGTGTTCCGTTAAGATCTACGACTGTCGTTGTCCCAGATCGATTGGTGATCGAGATGGATTCCGTGTCGCCAATGCCTCTCCCTCCGTTGAGCGATGACAGCAGTGGACTGGAAAGCGAATTAACGATTCTCGCCCCCGATAGGCTGCCGTTCACTGCACTGATATTCGAGAGCCCCAATTGGTCCGCGAGACTGCCGCTGGCGATGAAGGAACCACCACCCGTGGTCTTGTCGATCAGTTCGATGGACTTGCCGTTCGATGCAATCCGAGCCTCTAACTTCGAAGGGTCCGCCGCATTGATCGTGTTGACCAATTGACCAATCGTGGTTGGTCGCGATGAGGGATTGGCATCGATATTGAGAGCCGAACCGTCGCTCAGATTGACCGATAAATCTGTCCCCGCACGGAACGCGATCCCCCCTTGATCGCGGAGAGTTGCTAACCGAGTTGCATTGCTCAGAAAAGCCAGGTCCTGACCCGATGCAGAACTGCTGGGGGTATTGATTTCCGACAGTCCCAAGTCGGCAGCGGTTCGTCCCTCGCCAACTTCCTGAACTGTTAGGTTGCGAGTCGTCTGTCCCGTCAAATCCGTCAAGACGATTCGATCGCCACTGATCTTTGCAGAGACTCTCAAGTTTGTGGAGCTGTTGATCGTCTTGACCACATCATCGATCGTCGAAGCGAATCGCAGATCGATTTCGGAAGTTACCCCTCCTCGATCGATGATTTGAATCTTGCCGTTCGAAACACCCGCTCCTCCTCGGAGATCCTCAAGCTTGGCGCTGGAATCGACGAAGCCCCCCGTCCGAACAACCAATCGCCCCGTTTCAAGAGCATCGCTCGCACTGGAGAACGCAGCGCTGGTAGCGGACGATGACTTCGCTGTCTGAATCGTCTGTACGCTGTAACTCCCTAGCGCAGGCGTACCGTTGGCTGACGCGCGGAGGACCTCGCTACGGCTGGAGTTGACCTGAATGCTATTGAGACTCGACGCATTCCCCAAACGGGTCGTTTGGAGCTGCACACCAATCACGAGGGCCGTCAACTC
>JALOQW010000303.1 GCA_025459275.1 Pirellula sp. | reverse complement strand
GAATCCAAAGGATTGGATGGATGCTTCGTGCGAGAGATGCTTGCGTCGAATGAACTCTGCATCGCCAACTCCAGAAGGAATGGAATCCATTGCAACGGAGGTGGTTGGGGCGTAGGGGTTCACGTCCATGGCGCATGAATCCTAAGTTGTGGAAAAGCTGGGAAGAAAATTCTTTGCGAACAATATATCACAACCGAATCGCGAGCTTACGAGAGTGCAACGACAGTTGCAATAATTTGGACCACGACCGAAACTTGACTGGCAATCAGCGCCCACGGAGGGCGCATTGCCGGCAGCATCGTAGTCCTGCGGATCGCTCGGTATTCTCGGGTCATGACGATGTTGGAACCGTCCGAGGTCAGGGCGCTCAACACCAGCCAACCAGCCCAACTACCCGTAGGAACGAAAAAGAGGACTGGTATCACTAGTGCAAAGCCGAATCCAGCGGCACTAGACGACAAACGCCATAATCCAATCGCAGTAAAAAAATATGCGGCGGATATTAGCAAGAACGCTATACCGACTCCCAACACCTCGAGCAAAAACGTAGGGAACCCAGAATCGCTCCATAGCCTAGGGGTGCTCAACATGATCGCTCCACCCACCGTCCCTCCGATCCCAGGAACAGCCGCCACACCACCGCACACGAGGTAGATCAGGCTACATACCTGGATGCGAACTTCGTTAGGACCATAAGTCTCACGAATCACCTGGGGTGACTCGAATCGAAAAACCGCTAGACGATCGCTTATTGCGCTCGGCGGCTGATAGGGGTTATTGGCCGGCGAGAACAAATTCTTTTGGCAGGGTCGCGTTGTTCGATTCTGCCCATGCTCGGGTGGTCAGTTCTAGTTTTTTCTTGCTTGCCGTAGCGGGGTCGTCGAGAACGACCCATACAATCTTTTGATCCTTTTCATTCGGAGACTGCACGGTGGTTACGGGATTGGCTCTTCGAGCAAGGCTGGTCAAGACCTCACGGACGGGGGTGTCGCTGAATTCGAAGTTCCGAATCTGTTGATTTCGAGTGATCCCGTCTTTCTGAAAGGCTGTTCCATTGATGGCCATCGGCAATGGCTCCGCCGGAGAACCGCTCGAATCTTTAACTTCGGTTGCGATGGCCTGCAGCACATTTTCTAACGAGTCCTGCTCGATTCGCAGACTGATGGGGGAGTCAAGCCACTGTTCTATCGTTTTGCCCGAGGCAGGTGGTTTCGGATTCGTGGGAGCGGATGCAACCATTGTCCAGTCCCGTTGAGCCGCCATCCAAGATCCGATGGCGAGATTGGAAATCGCTTCAGGGGGAAGATAAGCGTTGGCGACGACTTGTCCATCTTCGGCTGACGTTCGCGTGTACCTCGAGAGAGCACGAAGCATTTGAGGGAACCGATTGGCGATCGCGCGCCAATACGGATCGGCAGGTTGAGTCACCAGCGCAGCTTCGAGTTGGTCCGAAAGGCTTTCAATCATCAGCTTGATCGATGCCGCATTGCGCGACGCTGCCTGCAGATCGTTTCCAAGGGAACGCCATTCCACGTACCAGTAGGGATCCCAATGAGTGCGGAGCATGAAGGCTTGCACTTTGTCGTCAACCACGTTTCTCAATAGCCCGAGTATGCGAGGGCTGTCGGCTCCCAGAATCTCTTTGCCGTCTCCATAAAGAAAGCTCGGTGCCACGAGGAGCGTCAGATCTGCGGATGCATCCGATGCTTGTCGCAGCATCTCGAGTTGGCGACGCAAGGGGGATGCGGCACCGTTTGTTTCCGACAGGGTTTCTAATAGTTCTGCAGGGCCCCACGTCATGGTTCGGGTCATCGAGTCAGCAGTCCCACCCAAGCCGTCGCACACCATGGCGTTCGGGGCGCTGTCTCTTTTACGAATCCATACGCTTCCACGCGAACCAGCAGCATTCGCCGTCATAGGCTTGGCAGACCATTCCTCGATCGAAATCCAATCGGACAACTTCTTGGCGTCTTGCACAGCGATCCGCACCACGTAGCGTGAGGTGCTCGGTTCTGCTCCTGGATACCAGGCAACAGTGATGTGCTCCACACCTTCGGATGGGATGGCGATCCCTTGCCACCAAGGTTGCTGAGATTCGGGTTGCACCGACTCCCACCATGCAACCAGTGGTGCAACAGGGCCATGATGCTGCCATGATCGCGGTGACATGAAGACCATGGCTTCAACTCCCATAGGGAGTAGATCGAGCGAATAAGGTGTGCCTGCCGTCGGAGGAGCCCAAGGGAGTTTACCATCATCCGGACGAACATCGTATTTTTCCGCCATCGGATCGATAACCGGCTGAACGACTGGATTTGCGGGTTGATTTGCATCGGAGGGGGAAGGGGGATTGTTGCTTGAACTCTTATTGGGAGTGTTGGCAATCGTCACGATCCCTCGCGACTGCCCGCGCAGCAGGAATGCGAGCAACCCTAGCAAGCAACAGGATCCCACGATCATGACGGGCATGACCCAAACCGGTCGCGTCTTTTTCTTGCTCTTGCCTTTTGTCTTCGTCGTTCCTTTAGCCTTCGATCGCTTCGTCGACGTCGGCTTCTTGACCGTGACGCTCGCGGGCTTCTCGGGCGTACTAGGCTGCTCTGGCGTACTAGACTTCTCGGGTGTTTTCGGCTTTTCTGCCGTATCAGGCTTTTCGGCGGACGACGTCGGTTCTGAGGGATCTGAATGGAGAGTCGAATCAACGGTGGGTCCAACAGCAACCGCTGGTGATTCAGGTGCCATCTTCGGCTTGGGGGCTTTTTCTAACATCGGCGCATCGACTTGTTTCGATTCGCTTGAGGTTTGATTCCCTTGAGGGTCCTTGGCCGCGGGCACACCGGCCGCGGGCACACCGGCCGCGGGCACACCGGCCGCGGGCACACTGGCCGCGGGCACATCGATGGGGGCAATGTTGTTGGGGACTTGGCCACCGAAAGGACGGTTGTGGTATCGAAGCGCGAGTTTCGATTTCTTGTCTCGTATTTCGGCTGCGAGCTTTTCTGGTTCTGGTTCAGGTTTGTTTGGCGTGGCATAGTCGAC
The DNA here is from genome assembly GCA_025459275.1 of Pirellula sp. Lineage (GTDB taxonomy): Bacteria > Planctomycetota > Planctomycetia > Pirellulales > Pirellulaceae > JBKCUI01. Next base: position 3,843 of record JALOQW010000303.1, on the reverse strand, counting down.
GGTCGGTTCGCGTACGACCGGGGCAATCGTAGCCGTTTCGGTGGCTGCGGTTTGTTGTGCGGCAGCTATTGGTTTGGCGCTTGAACGGAGTGCGTCGAGAAACGCTTGTGCCGAAGGAAATCGGGCGGCTGGGTCTTTGGCTAAGAGATGCCGTAGACACTTGCCTAGTGGCTCTGGGAGAGATTCAGGTACTTGAATCGGGATGGTCGCGTGCAGGGATGCCCAGGTTTTCTGAGGTGCGTTGGTTGCTGGCTCTACGGGCCACTGGCCGGTAAGGCTGCGATACCAAATACATCCGAGCGCATACAGATCCGATCGTACCGAACATTGCGAACCAACCAATGCGAGTTCCGGGGCTGCAGTGGCGAGCGATGAATGGCTTTGCTGTATGAGCGATGGTACAGCAACCGAGTAAGGAGAGCCGGGAGGGAAGAAGGGGTCTCGTCTCAATCGCGCACTGCCGTCGGACGCGATCAAAATGGAATTCAGGCCCAAGTGCCCGTGCACGAGCCCGTTCTCGTGCATCGCTTGCAATCCTTTGGCGACGTCCTTGACCATTTGGAGGGCCAGCTTTTCGTGCAAAGGTCCGTTCTCCAATGCCGATGTCAGCGTGGGGTTGCTCCAAGGCTCCGTCGTGGCAAACAGATGTTGCAGTGTTGCGCCGGGGGTTTTCCATCGATCCAGATAAGGGGATTGGATTCGCGTGTGGTGCTCCGCCCAATTCATGCTCGGAGGCCACGCTTGGAGTTCGGAAGACGCCAGGGATTCGACCGACAGGGCCGCTACCCAGCATGGCTCATTCGATAAAGTCCGCCCTCCGTACCAATGGGGGCCGAGCGATTCTTCCAACGACGATTCGATGCGAATTCCCTCGAGTACCAGCGGATGGGAGAGTGACTGCAGCAGCACGTTTCCCTGATAGGGAGTGAGATATCCAAATTTGACCAATGCGGCCGTCAGCTGCTGCGAATCGGCTGCGATGCCTTTGCCGAACGTGTCCGCGACACCTTTCGCCCATTTGCGACAATCATCTGCGGACGCCAAACCCGCGATTCGAATGGATTCCCAGAGTTGGGCGGTCGTGACTTGCCTGCTCAATTCGTTTCCTTTACAGAGAGCGTGCTGCAAATGCCGAATAGTCCCATGAGGAGCCTCAATGAGTACTCAAATCATAATCAAACGGAACCCCGATGAGGTGGCCTCGGCTGTCGCGGAGTGGTTAATTGATTCGATTCGCGGCGTCTTGCAGGTGCGACCGGCATGTTCGATTGCACTTTCCGGCGGATCGACCCCGAAACGATTGTACGAACTTATCGCAGCGAATGAATTGCATTGCTTGGACTGGTCCAGGGTAATGCTATTCTGGGGGGACGAACGCAACGTCCCTGCCGATCATTCCGACAGCAACTATCGGATGGTCCGCGAAGCGTGGCTTGATCGCGCCTTGGCCTCGCGGGAATCGCGTTGCATCCCAAGATTTTTCCCTGTCCCGGTTCAGCCATCGACTCCGGAACGCTCTGCACGCGAGTACAGCGAAATGATAAGGGAGGCTCTCTCGACCGATCGTGCCAACGAGACCATACCTCGCATCGACATGGTTTTGCTTGGGCTCGGTGACGACTCTCACACCGCATCGCTTTTTCCAGAGACCCTGGCACTTCAGGAAGAGGATGAGATCTTTGTTGCGAACTTCGTTCCCAAGTTCGATGCGTACCGGCTGACGATGACCGTTCCTATGATCAATGCTGCGCGCCAGGTGGCTTTCTTGGTATGCGGCAGTTCCAAGCAAGCGGCCATCGACGTGGTCTGGCACGGACCACGCCAAGGAACTCTCTATCCGGCTCAATTGATTCAGCCCCAGCAAGGGGAGCTCTTTTGGTTTCTGGACACCGCAGCGTTGCCCGAACATCGAAAATCGGACTACCAACCCTAGGAGTTCGTGAAGGCTTGCAACTCTGTTTGCTTTTGGTCGCAACCCCGAGTGCGCGCGGCGCGTTAGAATCAGGCGGGGCAGTAGGGACCAGAAGAATGATGGGACCTATGGGGATGACAGGACCTGTGGGACGAATCGGAACGTGCAAGTGATGCGGGCGAGCTTTGTTTATCTGAGCGTTTTGGTTTTGTGGAGTACTTGTTCGCTCGTGGCGCTGTGTCAGCTACCGGCACCTGAACCTACGAAGGATGGACCTGTTGTCTTTACGACTCAACAAGACCACCAGAACATGTTGCAGCAGCTTGGGATCACGAAATTGCGTCCTGGTCGCGACGCGGACCAGAATTCCCCCAGGGCAGCCAACTATGAGGAAGCGTTGGCCAATCCATTCCCAGCGTTACCTGGCTTGCTTCAGTTGAACAATGGGGAATTGGTCGAGGCTCCCAACGCTTGGTGGGAGAAGCGTCGGCCTGAGATTGTTGAGCTGTTGGAACGAGAGGTTTACGGTCGGATACCCGATGTGGTCCCGGGCGTTGCTTGGGAAGTGCGTGAGTCGCGAGAGATTGAAGTAGGTGGAAAAGCCGCCGTTCAGAAACATATCGTAGGCGTTGTCGACAATTCCAGCTGCGCGGAAATCGAAGTTCATATTTCGATGTCGCTGACGCTTCCGAAAGATGCGTCCGAACCCTGACTCGGGTGGATGGCAGGCACGCCGCTTTGGACCAGCGAGCAACAACGACGCCGACGCGCAGCCCGTTGGGGCAGGACTGACGCGAGGGATCATTGGTTTGACCAATCGCGGTCAACCTCGAAAGCCGGACCAATGGGGAGCACTTCGCGCTTGGGGTTGGGGAGCATCGCGAGGTCTTGATTACCTTGAAACGGTACCCGAGGTCGACGCTCGTCGGGTTGGCATTGCAGGGGTGTCACGGTTTGGCAAGGCAGCGTTGGTAACCATGGCATTTGATCCGCGGTTCGCGGCTGGTTTAATTGCGTCCTCCGGCAAAGGAGGAACGGTGCTGTACCGACGCAACTTTGGAGAGAGCCTAGAGAATCTGGCCTCGAGTGGCGCATATCATTGGATGGCTGGCAACTTTCTAAAGTACGCATCTGCGGAAGGCAGTTTTGCTAACATGACTGCCAACGACTTGCCCATTGACTCGCACATGACGTTGGCTTTGTGCGCACCCCGCTTAACCTTTATCAGTCACGGCATTCCAGAAAAGGGTGACGCACAATGGCTTGATCATCAAGGAAGTTTTATGGCGGCCATTGCCGCGCAGCCGGTCTTTCGACTACTCGGAGCGCGGGATCTCGGACGAAGTGACGAATACCGCGTAGAGACGATGCCCGCCGTCAATGTAGGATTGATGGATGGTGCTTTGGCTTGGCGACAGCATGACGGTGGACACACGGACGGTCCCAACGTGGAGCACTTCATTCGATGGGCAGACGAACAATGGAAACGCGCTTCTTCGAAAGAACCATCGATTCCAAAGGTCCCGCATCTACCGATCCAGCGTGACGACAAAACGTCACAGGCGGCACATCAACAGTTACTCGAAAAGACCAGGCAAGGCCGCATCGATGTGTACTTCCAGGGAGACTCGATCACGCGACGCTGGGGAGCTACGGATTATCCCGGGTTGCTCGCGCATTGGAGGCACAGTTTTCACGGTTGGAATGCAGCGAATTTCGGTTGGGGAGGAGATACGACACACCATATCCTTTGGAGAATGCAAAATGGGGAATTGGACGGGGTATCGCCAAAAGTCATCGTGTTGCAAGCGGGGACAAACAATCTACCTTGGGAGGGCCATGCTGATCAGAAATGCATCGATGATGTGTGCGAAGGTATCGCCGCAATCCTTCATGAGTTTCAGCAGCGAACTCCGCAGGCCACTATCCTT
>JALOQW010000302.1 GCA_025459275.1 Pirellula sp. | reverse complement strand
GCACATGGTTGCTCGGGACGCAGTAATTAAGCTCCAAGCCAAAGGTGATCGCTTGGTGATTGTTCCCCAAAACATCTACGAGTATTGGGTGGTTGCAACGCGACCAATCCCCAACAATGGGCTGGGGTTTAACACGAAACATACCGAATCCACAGTCGATGCCTTTCTAGAAACCTTTTCTCTTCTGCGAGATGAACGAGGGATTTTCCCCCTCTGGCAAGACCTCGTACGGAGCATGGTCATATCTGGCAAGCTGGCTCACGACTGCCGAATTGCAGCGGCTATGATTCGACACAACGTGAACCGTATTCTCACCTTTAACGTGTCAGACTTTTCCCGCTTCGTTGCGATTTCACCGGTCGATCCAAGCACGCTTTAGAGCTTGGTCCGGTTCCTCCAAGAAAAGTTCCAATTGAGGGTTTTACAACAAGTTTACGGAACCCCGTTCCGGTGGCCTTGTGCCTGATACCAGCGGAATAATCGGATTAGTCGACCTGAACCGCACAGAACGCTCTTCAATTCGCTGGACGCTCTCGGTCCTTTGCCTGCGCGATGTCGTCCGTCGCGCATACTCGTGCGAGGAAACCCATCTCTATGACAAAACGATCATTGCAACGAATTCTAGTGACTGGCGGTGCGGGCTTCTTGGGTTCGCATATTTGTGAACGGCTTGTCGCGGAAGGTCACGACGTGATCTGCCTGGACAACTTTTTCACCTCGCAAAAATTCAATGTAGCACACCTGCTCGGGCGACCCAATTTCGAGTTGATTCGACACGATGTGACGCTGCCGATTTTTTTGGAAGTCGATCAGATTTACCATATGGCGTGTCCAGCTGCACCAGGACATTACCAGTACAACCCGATCAAGACGATCAAGACATCGGTTCTGGGATCGGTGAACATGCTCGGAATGGCCAAACGCTGCGGCGCACGAATCTTGCTTGCCAGTACCAGCGAAGTATACGGCGACCCGACGGTCCATCCTCAGACCGAATCGTATTGGGGGAATGTCAATCCGATCGGTATCCGCTCCTGCTACGACGAAGGCAAACGGGTGGCCGAGACCTTGTTCATGGATTACCACCGAATGAACCGAGTGGATGTCCGTATCGTTCGTATCTTCAATACCTATGGACCTCGCATGCATCCGTTCGACGGTCGCGTGGTATCGAATTTCATTCGACAAGCATTGACCGACCAACCCATCACGATCTTTGGTGAAGGGGAACAGACACGTTCCTTCTGCTATCGCGACGATTTGGTGGAAGGGATCGTTCGGATGATGAACTGCGAGAAGGACTTTATCGGTCCAGTGAACATCGGCAACCCTCATGAGTTCACGATCCGTCAATTGGCGGAGAAGGTACTGGAGCTGACGGGAAGTCGATCGACCCTTGAGAAGCGACCATTGCCTCCCGATGATCCGACTCGACGTCAACCCGATATATCGTTGGCTCGCAAGATGTTAGACTGGGAGCCATCGACGGAACTGAGTCAAGGCCTTGCCAAAACGATTGACTGGTTCCGCACGATTCGGATGGAAGACTACCGACCACCGACTCCAAACTTCGCATAGTTTCACTTCTTCATCCATGATTTCACCAACGATCCGCCACTGGCAACTCCGATCGAAACGCATCGAGTTTGGCAATGTTCCGGCGATCATGGGTATCTTGAACGTGACTCCCGACAGCTTTTCCGATGGGGGGCGTTTCTTTAGCCTTCAGTCCGCCGTTGATCGGGCGTTGGCCATGGAAGATGCAGGGGCTGCGATCCTGGACATCGGAGGGGAGAGTACGCGTCCCTACAGCCAAAGCGTCGATGCCGACGAGGAATTGCAGCGCGTGGTACCCATTTTGGAAAAGCTCGATCGACGCCTCGAGATTCCGATCTCCATCGATACCACCAAAGGGTCAGTGGCTCGTGCTGCCATCGATTTGGGAGCGGAAATCATCAACGATGTTTCGGGACTGGAAGCGGACCCCGCCATGGTGGATATCGCCAAGTCATCGGGCGTCGGAGTGTGCGCCATGCATCGCCAAGGAACTCCCCAGACGATGCAGGACAACCCCACGTATGGCAACGTCGTGGAAGAGATTTTCGACTATCTTCGCCAGCGAGACGTATTTCTCCTGGATCACGGGATCGAGGCTGAGCGCATTTGTCTCGATCCAGGAATCGGGTTTGGCAAGACGCATGAGCACAACATCGCGCTCGTGCACAGTGCGCGTCGATTCCAAGACCTTGGACGTCCGATTCTGGTGGGTCACTCGCGCAAAGGCTTCATCGCCAAAGTTCTCGGCAATAAAGATATCCCGCGCGACTACGGAACCTTGGGGGTATCCTTGTGGTTGGCTGAGCAACAGGTGCAGGTCTTGCGCGTCCACGATGTCGAGGGACACGTCCAGGCCCTGAAACTGCTCAGCGCGATTCGCTAGTCGTCACGGCGAATCTCCGCTTGGCGAACAACACGAATGCCGAGTCTTCATGGACAACATTCCATGCAGAACTCTCCTCCGAGTGGATGAAGCGATCCAGAACGGGTGCCGTTCGCTGGATCAGAATGAGATCCGCTGGATAGCGATGAAGCAGGTCATTCCACCCCTCTCGTCCTTCGAAGAATCGATCGTGCATCGGGAGAACATGCTCTTGGTACGCCACTTCGTATCTCCCATCGATGCTGACACGCACTCTTGGATGGCATCGCCACGAAACATAGCCGCCACTAGCGAACGGTGTGATGATGTTTCCTGAGAGTTGATGCTTGTCGATGAAGGAACACGCTTGCACGGGATAGACCATCACGCTGGATGGATCATCGCTTGGCAGAGTACTTCGCAACGGTGCGTGAACCCAAGCGAACGAAGCACACGCGATGGCGACCATCGATGCGGCGAATATCGCCATGTTTCTGGTCGACTGGAGCTTGGCGATCAGCGTTCGACCGAGCGGCGTTGGAGTCAACCAACCTGGCATCAGCGTTAACCAGAGGGTCCCGTACAACGACCCATGTCGAAGATGCTTGAGGGCCATGTAGGCTGCTAGAGCGCAGAACAACCAACCACTCAATCGAAGCCACCGACGATTCTTGGCTACATAACCGAGGAGAATAACACTCAGCGTGAACGCCAGTATGGCGATGCTTGGTTGATACGTGGCCCACAGCGGTTGCCACTCCAACATGGTTGGCCGGGGCATGCGGATCGCTTTCCAAAGGTAGCCAACATATTGCCAACCCCATGGATTGAGGCGCAAGCCGAGTACCGCCATGACCAGAACCACGAGGTGGTGCCAGTATCTTTGCCACGCCGTGCGCCACGTTGCAAATGACATGCATCGGTCGCATTGGAATTGACCGCGATCATTCCAGTAAAGAATACTCAGCCATCGTTCCGCGATATGAAATCCCAGGTAGCCCAATCCGACAACGAACCCTGCATGCATGTTCAACCAGGCCACGTGCATTGCAAACCAGGGGAATATCCAGAAACGACGGCCTCGGCTGTCGGATTGCAGCATCCCCATAAGGGCCACGAGAAACACGAGTGTGAACAACTGAGCGCGCAAGTTCGCGAACCCAACCCACATCAGAGGAAACATCACGGGAGCGCAAACAGCGATCAGATAGGGATGCGCTCCCTGGTTGCGTGCGACTCGATAGATCAACACGGCTAAGGAACCGATCAAGACCAGGCGCAACCAAGCCAAACCGTCAAGGCCCAGCGCGCTTCGTTCGCCGACCCAATACAGAATGACTCCCGTACCCCATTCATGGTGCACTACCGGAGATACGGTACTGGTAAAGGCGAACACATCTTCAGTCGGAAAATGTCCTGTCGTCGCCCAGACCCGTGCGAGCGCCATTTCGTGGAACGCATCGTGCGTGACGTCGCTGAGTCGCACCACGTAGGCAAGAAACGAAGCCGCGACCGCAATCAGCAAGGAACTTGCCAGGCGGTAATCACGAAATCGACCGAAGAGCAATGCATTGCGAAGGACTGCCATGCCCTGTTGTTCGACCCAATCACCTTCGGTTTTCTGACTTTCTTGCCAGCCTCACCTGAACGGTAATCATTGCTAGCGGCGCCGAATCTTTTTTAAGATTTTTGAAAAGAATCCCTCAAGATTGGCCTGGAGTGAGATTTCGATCGTTGCCTAGACTCCGACCGGACAACTTGGGTCGGACGGTTGGATGGTATGTGAGGGGCTGCAGGGAAGCAGCATTCACGCGATCCCTAATGGAGACGGGACACCGGCATGGAAGCTCGGAAACTGGTTTACGCGTTGGCGTTGTTGTTTGGTTGCATGGGTCAGGCGTGGTCGCAGGTGGTCCCAGCGGGCCATCAAGCAGCTGTTCGAAGATTTGTGGTCGAGACCCCACATTTTCGGGTTTTCGCAGCTGATCCCGGGCTGGCTCAAGAGGTAGGTCAGATGGCCGAAGCGTACCGCAAGCATCTGGCTCTGCACTGGCTTGGGCAGGAACTGGCTCCATGGGCGGACAAGGTGCCGGTAACCGTTCAATCCACACCGACCATGCCTGCCAGTGGCGAGACGAAATACACCTTGGTCGCAGGAGTGGTTCGCGATTTTCGGATGGTCGTATGCGGCTCGCGCGAGCGGATCTTGGACAGTGTCCTCCCTCACGAGATGACGCATACAGTGCTCGCCACCCACTTTGCGAGAGCGGGAAAGCCGATTCCTCGCTGGGCTGACGAAGGTGCCTGCACAACGGTGGAGGATCAGAGCGAACGGAACAAGCACGACACGATGTTGGTGCGATTCCTGAGCGAGGGTCGCGGCATTCCCTTCGCTAGCCTGTTTGCGATGCGTGAATATCCTCGCGACATGATGCCGTTGTACGCGCAAGGTTACAGCTTGTGCGCGTTTCTGATCGCCCAAGGCGGCCCGCGACAATTCATCAAGTTTCTCGAACGCGGCATGCAAGACGAAGATTGGGTGACAGCCGTTTCAGAGAACTATGGCTACCCTAAGCTAGGGAAACTGCAAACGGCCTGGAACCAATGGGTCAGCGATGGCGGAGGCTCGGTGACGAACTACACCGCGGTCGCTCTGGGTTACACGCGGGATACGTCGGCCACATTGGCATCCGCAACACTTCCTCAGCCTCCATCTGGATTGCAGACTGCATCCTCCTCGGTATCGCCGGTATCCTCGATGGTATCGATGGAACCGATGACGAGCACGACTGGCAAAGGCTATTACCAGGATCAATTTCAAAAGCATGGAACGCCCATTCAAGTCAGCCAGCCAGGCCCCATGCAAACCATCGGTGGTACTTTGTACCGATAGATCCCACGGCCGAAGGTTGCGGGTTATTCGTGTCGGTCAAACGGCGCAAACTGTAACGGTCTAGGAAGGGTAGGAAAAGCTTTGGGAGATTACCCAAGTTACCTTTTCAAGAAATTCTCTTTTCTAACCCGAAAAGTGAGCTTGACCGGACTCTTTTGAGACGATTATTCCCCACGGACGAGCTCTACGACGAGCGTTTAGTCAACATTGGAGCGATAAAGGAGTGTCGCGTTGAAATACTTAAATCCCTTAAGGACGTTTCGGCTTCTGACCGCAGTGTATGCGGTGACTGCGCCCGTCGTTGTGCCAACAGGCGTCGTTGTAGCCGTAACAAGCCATGCGATGACGACTCAGGCACAACAAACCGCCGCACCACAGAATCTTCCTCCGAGTACGTTGCCTCCTTCGGCAACCAGTACGCCGTCAGAGGATTCTGCCAAGAGCAAGGCAGCCGCTGCCTTGCTTCGCACGGCGCAGACAGAATCTGCAACAACAAGTCAAAGCAATCCAACGCTGTCACCCAGTCAAGCTCGCGATGAGGCGAGTGGGTT
>JALOQW010000301.1 GCA_025459275.1 Pirellula sp. | reverse complement strand
AGACTTGGAAGGTGCGCCGCCTGAGCTTCAACAGCAATTGGCGGAACATGATCGATTGATGGGTTTGCTGTTCGAGTTCCAAGCCGCGACTCCGGAACAACTTCACGGAAAGCTCGAAATCTTTCGGGAGCAAGTTCAGCCGAAAATCAGGTCTTTGAATCCTATTGAATTCTCTCGAGACAAGAAGAAGCAAGCCAACCTTTGGAAGCTGCGCAAGGGAATGTATCCTGCGGTTGCAGCGATGCGTGGGCGCGGCGAAGCTGCCATCCTTGAAGACATCAATTTCCCGCTCCATCGGCTGGCCGATGCTGTCGTGGATCTGCAGGCAATGTTCCGCAAGCATGAGTATGCAAACGGGATCATCTTCGGACATGCAAAGGATGGGAATCTGCATTTCGTAATATCGCAACCAATGGCCAGCCAAAGGGACACGGACCGGTACGCGCGATTGATCGACGATATGGTGGAATTGGTGATCCATCGATTCGATGGTGCACTCAAGTCGGAACACGGTACGGGGAGAAACATGGCTCCCTTCGTGGAAACCGAGTGGGGAGCCGAAGCGGTTGGATTGATGTATCGACTCAAACGGGCCATCGATCCCGACGGACTACTCAATCCGGATGTGATTCTGACATCGAAACCGAAACTGCATTTGGAGAACATCAAGGATCTTCCAGTGGTCGAGGATGTGGTCGACAAATGCGTCGAGTGCGGGGCCTGCGAACCGAGATGCCCCAGTCGCGATTTCACGTTGTCGCCAAGGCAACGTATCGTTCTTCGAAGAGCCCGCCAGCGTCTGATAGCGCAAGGTCGCTCGGAACTGGCAAAGCAATTGGACCGGGACTACGAATTAGCAGGCAAGGCTTCGTGTGCAACGGATGGTTTGTGTGCATTGGACTGCCCTGTGGCGATCAACACCGGAGAGTTGATTAAACAGCTGCGAAGAGAAAGTGTCAGCGACACTTCGGCCCGACTGGCGTCGGTGTTGGCACGTAACTTTGGGGCCGCCGAACTTGCGGTCAAGACGAGCCTCACCGCTGGCCGAGTCGCATCATCGATTCTTGGCGACACCATGATGCGAGGCATGACCAAAGGATTGTCCGTTGTCTTTCCTGGATTCCCACAATGGCACGCTGCGTTGGAAAGAGATCAGGAGTCGGTCGATCGAAGTTTGCTCGCAGACATTGAGGACTGCGACTACATCTACTGGCCATCGTGCATGTCTCGCATGATGCATGGAACAGCCGCTGCCCTCGTCGAGGTTTCGCATCGCGCTGGAGCGAGGATCCATATTCCGAGCAACGCGACCGGACATTGCTGCGGTCAGGCATTCTCATCCAAAGGGTTCCTGGCGTCCGCAGTGAGCAAACAAGGTGAGTTGATTGACGCGATGTGGCGTTGGACCGATCGAGGCAACCGCCCCATCGTTACTGACCTTGGATCGTGCACAGCTTTTCTCAAGCAAGGACTTGCGGATCTGGATCCCGTTCGTCGCGACCAGCTGTCCCGTATCCGGTTGCTCGATTCCTCAGAGTTTGCGCAGATCATCGTCGGAGAGCTGGACATTTCACAAAAGAAGAAGGTGATCGCCATCCATTCCGTCTGCTCTAATCACAAATTTGGATGGGGGGACCCGATGCTGGCCGTTGCCCAAGCCTGTGCTGACGAAGTCATCCAACCTCATGAAGGCAAGTGCTGCGGGATGGGTGGAGATCGCGGATTCGAGTTGCCAGAGCTGGCCCGAAGCGCCACTGCGTCGGTGCGAGAACTCATGGAACAAGCATCCTGCAACGAGGGGTATACGAACGCCCGTTCCTGCGCTATCTCGCTGACAAGCGGCAGCGGGTATCCCTGGAGGAGTCTGTTCCATTTGCTCCGCGACGTGTCTTCGTAAACCGCCCGTCCCATCCTGGCCAACGCGCGGTATACTACAGATCCTCATCGAGATCATCCGAACACAAGAGCGCGAGCATGGCCGACGGAACGCTGCAGACAACACCGCTGATTACTCTTTCGCACAAATCACTGGCCAACTGGGTCATGGAGACCGCTCTTTTGTGCGAAGCAGAGTCGGTACGTTGGTGTGACGGCTCACAAGAGGAGTGGGATGAGCTGACCAGCGACTTGGTGGACGCGGGAACCCTCATTCGATTGAATCCCGAACTGCATCCGAACTCGTTCTTGGCGAGAAGCCACCCTTCGGACACCGCTCGAGTCGAAGAACGGACCTTCATCTGTTCGTTGCGCGAAGGGGACGCGGGTCCCACCAATCATTGGCGCGACCCAGAGACGATGCGGTCGCTGCTGATCGAAAAGTTTCGCGGATGCATGCGAGGCCGGACCATGTATGTCGTCCCCTTCTGTATGGGGCCTTTGGACAGTCCGCTGGCTTTGGTTGGCGTTGAGATTACTGACTCTCCGTACGTCGTGGTCAGCATGCGGATCATGTGCAACATGGGAGAATCGGTCTTGAAAAAGCTTGGGACGGACGGCCCGTTTGTTCCATGCCTTCACAGCGTCGGAATGCCACTGGCCCCAGGGCAAGAAGATGTTGCTTGGCCTTGCAACGACGAGAAGTACATCGTTCACTTTCCTGAATCGCGCGAGGTATGGTCATACGGCAGCGGCTATGGCGGCAATGCGCTGCTCGGGAAGAAGTGTGTGGCCTTGCGTATCGCCAGCACCATTGCTCGCGATCATCGCTGGATGGCCGAGCATATGCTGATCATGGGTCTGGAAGCACCCGATGGCGTGAAGACCTACATTACGGCCGCTTTTCCGAGTTCGTGCGGCAAAACCAATCTGGCGATGATTGTTCCCCCGGAGAGGTATCGCGCTTTGGGTTGGAAAACGACGTTGGTGGGGGACGATATCGCCTGGCTGTGGCCCGGAAAGACAGGAAAGCTGCACGCGATCAATCCAGAACGCGGCTTTTTCGGAGTGGCGCCAGGTACCTCTTGGCAATCCAACCCGGGGGCCATGCAGGCCATGTCACGGAACACGATCTTCACGAATGTGGCACTAACCGATGAATCAGGCGTGTGGTGGGAAGGCTTATCCGAGCCGCCGCCCCATCTGATCGATTGGACGGGTAATGATTGGACTCCGAATTGCGGAAGATTGGCTGCTCACCCAAACTCTCGGTTCACTGCACCCGCGGATCAATGCCCCAACATTGACCCAGAATGGCAAAACCCGGATGGTGTTCCAATCGACGCCATTGTCTTTGGTGGGCGTCGTCCGACGACATTGCCTTTGGTCTTCCAGGCTTTCGACTGGACTCATGGAGTCTTTTTGGGTGCGACGCAGGGCTCCGAGACGACCGCAGCGGCTACGGGGCAGATTGGGACGGTTCGACGCGATCCGATGGCAATGCTCCCCTTCTGCGGCTTTAACATGGGAGATTACTTCGGGCATTGGCTAGAGATGCGAAAGTACATCCAGCGGCTGCCCCGAATTTTTCACGTCAATTGGTTCCGCAAAAACGCCAAAGGCAAGTTCCTCTGGCCGGGCTTTCGAGAGAACATGCGGGTGTTAGAGTGGATCGTCAATCGATGCCAAGGCCGGATCCCTGGGCACGAGACTCCGATCGGCTGGACTCCAGACTGGGTCGATTTTTGCGTCGATGGACTTGAGGACTTCGATAAATCCCAATTCGATGCCGCCATGGAGTTTTCTCGAGAAGAATGGCTGGCAGAGATTATGAGCCAGGAAGAATTCTTTCTACGGCTTTACCATGACATGCCTAAGGAATTGCTTTGCCAGCGGGAACTTTTGATGGCCAGAATGGCCTGAGTCTACAAAAGGGCTTTCTCACCTAACATGGTTGACATTCGGGACCGCTTCTCCCTACCATGGCAGGTACGCCCAGTGGTTTATTTCACGTTTGGAGGATTGTTCATGAAAACATTGGTTGCAAGTGCGTTTGCATTTGTCGTCGCTTTCTCGGCAGTGAGCTACGCCGAGAAGATCGATTTCGAGAAGGTGAAGTGCCTTATTTCTGGTGCTGCCGCCAAAGAAGACAAGGCCGCAGATTGGAAGGATGGCAAGGTTTACTTCTGCTGTGGCAATTGCCAGAAGAAGTTTACCGACGATTCGAAGAAGTTTGCTTCCAAGGCAAACCATCAATTGATCGCGACCGCTCAAGTAGAGCAAGGTGCCTGCCCCTTCTCTGGCGGCGAGCTCAACAAAGATGCCAGCATCGAGTTCAAGGGGGCCAAGATCGGCTTCTGCTGCAACAACTGCAAAGGCAAGGCTGAGAAGATGAGTGACGAAGACAAACTGGAAAAGCTCTTCGGCGACGCAGCTTACGACAAGGCCAAATTCAAGAAAGCAGAAACCAAGTAAATTGGTTCATCGGATTTCTTCCCTATGCCAACAAAAAGGCCTGCTCGATGAGCAGGCCTTCTTTTATCCCTCAAGACGGACGGAGCAAGCGTAAACCTAAGGCCCCGGTGCAGGTGCAATGGCATTGATCGCAGCGGTTGCGGCACGTTGTTCGGCTACGATTTGATCACGCATGGATTGGATTTGCTGGAACATCGCACTCAGCTCAGACCGCGTAGCGTTCAAAGCTTCGGTCAGACGAGTTGCTTCTGCTGTAATGACTTCGTTCTCACGCGAGTATTGCCCGAAGTCTTTGTCGAGTTTGGAACGTTCTTGTTGACGCATCCGGACTTGGGCATCAGCGATACCTTGAGACTTTTGCATTTCAGCCAATTCACGTTGAATGAGTTTGGCGTCTTGGAGCGCGGCCGTGATCTGTCGACGCACTTCCCGGAATGCATATTCATAGTCGTTGAGTGGTCGCACAAAGACAGGAGCTAGGGACTTTGCGATCCCTTGCTTGATCAATTCGTCTGCAGTTGTGGTATCCAAAACGATCGTATCGCCTGCTTTGAAGGAAACCCGTGCTCCCTCTTCGCCACGCTTTAATCGAGAATCCACGGAACGGCCACTGAGATCGTAAAACCCTCCTTCAGTCGCGGTCCGTTGTTCTTGGGCATCGACTTCGATAGTGTGATCTTTCGTAAACTCGATCCGAACATAGACCTGCTCCGGAGGAGTTCCTTCAGGAGGCCGCCCTCCATCGTTGATGTACGACTGAAGGACACGAGCTTTAATGGAGTCTCGCAGACTCAGAGTAGAGGGGACGGCATCGGCCAGGCTTGGATCAATTCCCAACATGCGAGCCAGTTCGTCACGATCCATACGCCCATAGATCGCGTTCTCGTCTTCTTTGGAACCTGCAGCGGCAAACGCTGTGTGCGAATCGAGTGGCATTAATTCGTAGATCGACCAAGTTGGGAACGATCCGCTAGCGATCGCTGCATTCTGCTCCTGCGTTAAGTTCCCGGTCGGCTTGAGTTTGACGTTCCCAGCCTCCGAACTAGACACAACGAATTCACCGAGATATGCCGTTGGAACAGTCCCCCGTTCGTCGGTCATTTCGCCGAAGACTTGGACCACGGCATCCTTGGCCAGTCCAGCATCGGATGCGGCCGCAGGCTGTGCGCCGTCGGCGGGAGCGGCCGGTGCCGCAGGAGCAGGAGCGCCACCGATACCGGCAGCCAACTGAAGAGAGACCTCGTTGTTACCGACTTGGACCACGGATGCCCCGCGCCATACGCGACCACGTTCAACAAGCAGTCGATTCAGTTCGTTCGTTACCGGAACGTAGGCGTTCATATCGGGAATCGGATTCACACGATCCCCGTCACGAGCACGCTGTTCTTCCAGTTCCTTGGCTTGAAGTTTGTCTTGAAGCTTCTCAAAGGCCTTCATGTACCCGTTGCGACGGCTGGCAACACCGGCCGCAAAGAACAGGAAGCACCATACCTGCAAGAAAAGGATCACTAGTAGAGTCGTATGAAGGGGGCCCCAATGCTTATT
>JALOQW010000027.1 GCA_025459275.1 Pirellula sp. | reverse complement strand
ATGCACTTTTGGGCCCACAATCGGTTCGAATGCAAGAAATCGATTGGAGCGAGATCCATATATCAATGGTTGGCTTGGATGGATGAAGGAACAGACTCCGAAGTATCGTAAGGGCATTTGGTGGTGCTTCAAAGACTCGCTGACCCCACGCCGCAAAATTCCATCCCGATTCCCCACTGATTTCGTTGTTCCGCCCGGGGCTCCGCTGAAGTGCACGCGACAGTATTACCGTGATTTCCGAGCAAATATGCCAGAGTGGATTGAACAAAAGGAACAATGGAGGGTATCGTAACAGGTGAAACAGATTGGAAAAAAGGCACCGTCAAACTGGATGAGCATGAATTCCCCTAAACCCGAGCGATTCTCGGATCTTCCATTGTCACCGGTCATGATGCGGGCATTGGACAAGCTTGGTTGGACTGCCCCGAGTCCGATCCAGGCGGGGGTTATCCCCTATGCTCTCGAAGGCTATGACATTTTGGGGCAGGCACGCACAGGTACTGGTAAGACCGCCTCCTTTGCGATCCCCATCCTGGAACAATTGGATCCCCTGTCCCAGAATCCTTGGCCTCAGGCACTTGTCCTTGTCCCGACTCGCGAATTGGCGGCTCAGGTCCACGGCGAATTCGTCAAGCTGGCCGAGGGTTGCCCCACCAGCATCCTCGAGATTTCGGGTGGGAAACATATGCGTAAGCAGCTCAAGGCCCTCAGCGAAGGAGTGCAGGTGGTGGTTGGCACACCTGGCCGCGTGACGGACCATCTCCAGCGAGGCTCGCTCCGACTGGACCGTCTATGGTGCGTCGTCCTCGATGAAGCCGATCGCATGCTCGATATCGGTTTTCGTCCGAGCATCGAGCGGATCCTGAGGCGATGCCCACAAAATCGACAAACCCTCCTGCTGAGCGCGACGCTCGATGAACGGATTCGAGAATTGGCGAACCGCTATTTGTTCGAACCCATCATCGTCGATTGTTCCGACAAAGATGTCTCCGTAGAGACCATCGAGCAGCGGTTCTTGACCGTGTCGCCGGAGAACAAGATGCAGGTTTTGCTGCAATTGCTCGATCGCGAGAAGCCCCCGCAGGCGATTATTTTTTGTCGAACCAAGATCGGGACAGCCAAACTTCACAATCGCTTGGAAAAACATTTTCGCAGCAACCCAACCAATTCGATTCGACTGGCCGCGATTCATGGCGACATGAATCAATCCCAGCGAGATGCGGTCTTTCGAGCGCTTCGAGAAGGGGAGTTACAGATTCTTGTAGCTACTGATGTGGTTGGGCGAGGTATCGATGTGTCGTCGATCTCGCATATCATCAATTACGATCTACCGTCGGATTGCGATGACTACGTCCACCGAGTCGGACGTACCGGACGGATGGGGCGATCTGGAATCGCTTTCACATTCGTATCCAAGGATGAGGGAGAGATCCTGACGGAGATCGAACACCGTATTAACCGATTGCTAGAACGGGATCCTCTTTCGGAGACTCCCACCAAGAAACGCGCGTCACCCATCGTTTTGCCCTCGACAGTGCTTCCAAGCAGAACACCTCCTCAATTCGGGGATCCGAAATCGGAAGGGAAGAAGCCGCGTTGGAATCGAATGCGCCGGAAGTCCTCTCGCGCCTGAGGCCTTTGGCGATCTTCGCTATTCTCCATCGACGACAATGCCTTCCGCCAACATGATCGTTCGGTTCCAGCCATCGATCGGAATTTCCTGATCGATGCCATTGGGCCATTGATTTAAGAGTGGATGAAGAGTGCTGCATGATCAAAAACGGGAGGGATTGTTCCCTCCCGTTTTTTCTTGGTGCCTCGCGATCTTGGGTTCACAAGCGATTCAACTAGCCGACGCGCGGAATTTCGTATCCAGTTCGTTGCGTTCGTTTCTGCATGGCAGCCGCCATGGCGTCGCCTTCGATCGTTTCGGTCTTGGCATTCCATTTTAATGTACGCTTCAACCTGCCTGCGATCGCGGACAAGTGGCACAAGTTCATGGTTTGCAGGTGCGAGTAGACATCCGACACCGGCAATCCACCTTCGCGAATACAACGGTAGAAATTATCTTTGTGCCCTTCGTACGGCTTGCCTTTGTAGAGCGCAGCGGCTTCGGCATCCGTGTACTTATCTTTGTCCCAGTTCTCCTCAATGGGTTTACCGGTGATCCGTTCTCGGTTGACGAAGATTCGACCTTTGGTCCCTTCGATGAGAACGCCGTTGTCTCCGCGGCTGGTGACATGGATCTGCAGTCCATTTCCAAACGTATGCACGATATTGAAATCATGAGACGTATTGAAGTGGTCGTCGACTAGCGGGTTTCCGTCTTTGTATTCCACCGGGTGATTGCAATCACTGCCGTCGACTTCGATTGGACCAGATCCTTCGTCGGTAAGCCCGGCTGCCCAGAGCGCGATATCGATGTGGTGAGCGCCCCAGTCGGTGAACTTGCCGCCAGAGTATTCATACCACCAGCGGAAATCGCCGTGGCATCGTTGCGGAATGTAATCGACCTTGGGCGCCTGGCCGAGCCACATATCCCAGTTGAGATGCGAGGGAGGGGCACTCTTGGCGAAAGGTCCGCCAGTCGGACTGCCGTTGATGCCGCAGGTGATCTTCTTCAGGTCTCCCAAGAGTCCTTTCTGGGCCATGTTGACGGCACGCATGAACAAGCCTCGATCGGATCGCTGTTGGGTACCGATAAAGAAAACAAGTTTTGGATTGGCCTTGCAAGCCGCACGAATGAGACGGTTCTCTTCGAGAGTTAGGGTCAGCGGTTTTTGGCAGAAGACATGTTTCCCTGCTTGAAGGGCCTCAATGGCAATCTTGGTATGCCAATGATCGGGGGTCACAATGCTGACAACCTCGGTGTCTTTTCGGTCGAGCACACGGCGGTAGTCTTCAACGGACTCTGCCTTGCCCTTGCCGATGTGTTCATTAACTCGCGCTCGCTCGCGATGATTGGCGTCGACGTCGCAGACGGCAACGATGTCACCGAAACGGGCATGGTCGTGCGCGTCTCCCATTCCCATGCCCCCCATGCCAATACAACCGATGTTGAATCGGTCGACTGCTGCGGCAGGCTTGGCATGAGCGCTGGTGGTCCAGTAGGGGATCGCTGACACGGCTGCTGCACTGGCGGTCGCTTGAACGAGGAAGTCACGACGGTTTTTTGGGTTGCTCATGAGGGAGGACCTTGCTGGGCGGGAGGAAAGGAATGGAGGCATGGTTCGTATTCTGGTCTCAACGCACACGGAATGTCCAGCGACTGCGTGCGTTATCCGAGACTTTTGTCCGACTTAGAGACCGTCACCGCCTCCCGTTCTAAATGAAACGTCACGGGGCCATCGTTCACGAGAGAAACCTGCATGTTTGCCTGAAATATCCCTTGCTCTACCGGTACCCCCAGGGATCGGGCAGCGTCGCAAAACTCAAGATACAACGTTTTGGCTAACTCGGGAGAGGCGGCCGCATCAAAGCCAGGTCGACGCCCTCGTTGGCAGTCTCCGTAAAGAGTGAACTGACTTACGACGAGCAACGATCCTCGAACATCCAAAACGGACCGGTTCATTTTTCCTTGGTCGTCGGCGAACGCTCGAAGGTAGACACATCTGTCGGCCAACCAGCGGGCGATCTCGGTCGTATCCCCTTTTCCGATCCCTAAAAGAACGAGCCATCCTTGTTGGATTTGGCCGACTACTTGTCCATCGACTTGGACATGGGCCTGTGTGACCCGTTGCAACACGGCTCGCATTTCAATGATTCCACTGGAATTCGGTGCTGTTGAGCAATACCCAATACATGCTCCCCAGAGCCGCGCTCCGCTCGTCGCCTGTCTTGCCTTCCAGACGCGATATAAACAAGTCGGCTTCCTCAGGATCTGGACGTCGGTTCAGTGTTGCAAGATAGGCTGACTCGATGGCTTTGGCGTCATCACTGCTGAGGCTCGAGATTCGCGTTGACGCATTCATCACGGGATTGTTGTCGATACGGTCGCTGAGAAACGATCCGTTCATCATCAGCAATCGTTGCGGGACGGTTACCGCCTCTTCTTCGAACTCGTCTTCGCCTCGATCGCCGTAGGCTTGGGTAAAGTCTCGCACTCCACCGAACATCTCGAGCTGGGAAATGATCGACGAGGAAGCGTCGATGGCTTTTAAGCGACACGCTTGATGAATCGAGGCAGCCATCTGTTCCGGCCGCAACTGGGTCATTGGGAAGACTGCCCAGGCTTCTTCGTGTTCTGGCGTCGGTTCCCCCGCTAATAAACGGGAGTCTCGTTGGAACACTTGCGTGGCAACGATGACTCGAACCAGTCGTTGCAAATCGTAGCCATTATCCGCAAAGTCGGTCGCGAGCCGCTCCAAACCAGGAGGAAAGGGGCCATCGATCGGAATATCGTCGATAGGCTGAACCAAAGGACGACCGCACAAAATGGCCCACACTCGGTTGACGGTTGCGCGAGCAAAGGCGCGGTTCTCGCGATGCGTAACCCAATCCGCAAGGGAGTGACGATCCCCTGGTTCCAGGTTGCACAGCCCACGATCAAAGGGAACATTCGGAGATACAACCGTCTCTTCCGATGCATTGAGATAGCGATACCGATACTCCCCTTCCTCGTTCCGGAGACCCTGAAACGGATTGTCCATGCGAACGCTCGCGAAATACGCAGCCAACTCATGGAAATCCGATTGGGCCCCGGTGCGCAATCGCTCTTCCGGATCGGTTGTTTTGAACCGCACGTTCCCCAAATAGTCTTCGTGGCATTGAAGGCAATCGATCCGCATCGCAAGGAAAGCTCGCGAAGTCCTGCCTGCCAGGCGAATCGGATCGGGACGGTTGGTCCCTTCGTCCATGGTGGCCGTTAAAAAGTTCACCTCAGGCGAATCGATCCATGAGCCCTCGGCCGTGATCAGCTTGCGAACGATTTGATCATAAGGAACGTTCTTGTGAAACTGATCTGCGAGCCACTGCTGGTATTTGCGTTTCCTGAAGATCAAAAAGGGGCCGTTATTGGTACCCACCGTCGCTCGGGTCCATCGCTCAGCGAACTGGTCCGCCCATCGCTGTTCGCTCAAAAGATACTCGGTCCACCAAGCCGTACGGCGCGACTCTTCGATCCGTTCCAGCGCACGATACTCTTCGAGCGACAAGCTGTTTCCCACCAGGGCCAAGCTCAGTCGCCGGGCAATCAGATTCCAAGCCGCTGTCGGGGCTACGTCCAGTCCCTGTTCCTGGGCATGGCTCGCGAATTCGGCATCCACATCGCGGGCCACTTCGAGGATTCCTTCAGGAAATCGATCCACGATCTCCTCGGGTTGTCGCAATAGCATGGGGCGTTCGCTCGTCCCCCACAGGATGGTCCCCGCAATCAGGCCCATCGTCACCAATAACAAGAGTCGTTTCCTCCACCGACCTGCAACCTTCTTAGGTCGATTGGGTGTCGTTGGAACAACTTCGGCGATGATCGGCGGTTTGGCATCACTCATCGGTTTCTTTTCCGGATGGAGAGCTCGATGATGGAAAGAGTACGACGATGCAAAATAGGCCCAAGCTATTCGTAGGAATCGGTCAAGGCTTGGCGTAGGTCCGCTCGTACTTGCCCTTTTCCGAGAGATTTTTCAAACCAATCGTCAATGCGTTTCTTCAACAAATCGCTCTTGGCTGCAGATTCTCGGAAGGCGGGTGCCAAGGAAAAATAGATCGCTCGGGCAGCAAGATCGGTGGGTTCGGTACTGCTCAAGGAAAGATCGGTGAGCGCCGCCGCGATTCCGAAGGGGAGTTTGTCCCAGGTATAGGGCTGGTTTTTGCCGGCCACCCTGACGATCAACTTCTCAGGTGTTGTTTCCACGATGCTGGTCTCGGTGTTGCCAACTTTGAGGGAGGAGGTACCGCGAGCCTTCCGCTTGGCTTCCTCAAACGACTCGGTGGCGATTTTATACAGTTGACCTAACTGATCGAGCCTGGCGGCCTGATCGCGACCCATGGGGCTTTGAGCAGACTCGATCGCTTTCGCAATCTCGGTTTCAAAGGTTGCAAAGTCGGCTCGATCAATGGAAGCACGCGCGGTTGCCATCATTTTTTTCCACTCCGCTGTCTCCGAACTGCTGGCACTTGGTGGTGGCGTTTCCGGTGGAGTCTCCGGCATGTTCGTCGACGGGACCATCGCTGTAGGAGTGCTGGCCAGAGGAGTGTTGGCTGGAGGATTGTTCGGGGGCTCACCCTCGACCGGATCACGCGGGACACTCGGAAGATCCGACATCACGGGTTCTTGGTTCTTCTCCCGTTTTCGATCTCTTCGAGGTCGTGTCGGAGGCATGGGTTCAGCGTTCTCATCGTCCGTCTTGACAGGACTCTTTTCTACCTCAGGCAGCATCGGAGCCCCCCCATTCAAGGACTCGGCAGGGCGCGTTGGCTTGAACGCTTCTTTGTTTGCGATCCGATGTTGATTGTTGATGAAGGCCCAAACCGAGGCTCCTAACAGCAGTAGAGCGGCCAGGACCATCCCCCCACCGACCAGCATTTTTTTGCGACGACGATTGAGTCGCATTTGCTCGGCAAGTGACACCCCGGTCGTCCGGGATGACTTCGGCGCATCGTTTTGCTTAACGAAAATTTCGGGGTGCTTTGTGGTTTGCGGGGGGGCATCCCATTCAGCCAGCGTGGGGAAGAGTTGTTCCAGTTCCAGCAAGCGGGTCTGAGGATCGAGAACTTGTTCTAGGAGCGCGCACGGGGCCTCCGTTAATCGGGCTTGCCAAGCCTGAGGGTCTGGCGCAAACGGAGCCATCGGATCTGCATCCGGAAAGGAGTATTGATCCGAAGCGCCTACCTGAGCGGCCGCAGATGCAGGTTCTTTCTGGGATGTGCGGAGTTTTGACAGCTGTGCGTTGTACCTCTCCCGCTTTTGCGGGTCGAGCAGAATGGCTTGTGCTTGCTTCAGAAGCTTGCCTACGATTTGCGCTGAATCGGGAAACTTGCCTGTCTCGGATTGCATCCAACGGTTCGTGGCTTCTTGCAAAGCGTTGCGGATCTGCTTGGGGTCATCGCAGTACAATTCCAAACCGATCACTTGATAGTAATCGAGTTCCGGAATGGTTAGGGATCGCCCCAGATGGCGTTCGATGGCTTCGAGAACTTCCTTCATGGCAGCTCCCCTACGCAAAAGGATTGGAATCGGTGTCGGAGCCAGCGCCAGGCGATGGACGCGATTTCCGTTGCACGACGCCCCGTAGGAGGCTAACCCACAACATCAGCATCAGAGGGGACGTGTAGCAAAACAACAGCATGAACAAATGGGTCGATCGATCGGGGCGATCACTGGCCGTGGTACGGCTCACTCCGAGCAAATCATTGAGGCTGTTGGCGATCGCAGGGACTCGAGCCGCGAACATCAACAACAACGAAATCATCGCAAAGACGACCATCGAGACCATCAGCATCCACAACCCAACGGTCCGACCTGTCCCCGATTCTTCGGGTGCGAATGGAGTTTCAAGATCGGAGGATCCAGGCTTTCGAAGCACTTTGCTGCACTGGTGTCTTGGAATGATCGGTCGTGGGAAGCAGAACTACTTCTTACAATATAGCCGGCCAAGCCGTAGACAACGCCGAAGGGGTAACCGATAATCACATTTTTCGGGATCATTGAAGATTGTTCCGAAGCAGCGTGCACGGAGGTCTCGAGCGATTCCATCCTGAATGAAGCCATCGGGGTAACCCATGAAGCGGAACATTGGCGGTTTGTTGGTAGCGATTGGCATGGTGGCAACCTGGACCGGTTGCGGAGGTAAAGAATCCACTCCTCCAGCTCCGGCGCCAGCCAATAACGTAGCCAGTGCTCCGGTTGCTGGAGCCGTCGCACCGCCGGTCTCGTCGAGCG
Organism: Pirellula sp.; assembly: GCA_025459275.1. Classification (GTDB taxonomy): domain Bacteria; phylum Planctomycetota; class Planctomycetia; order Pirellulales; family Pirellulaceae; genus JBKCUI01. The sequence goes on along the minus strand of JALOQW010000027.1, from coordinate 9,833 downwards.
AGGTATCCGCACCTCAGACTCCCCCTGCTGCCAGCCAGCCTTCGCGCCCCACCTTTGGCAGCGCGGGGGCTCCGGCCAATCCCGATAGTAATTCGACCGCAGCCCCCGCGGCCAGCAATCGGCCACAATTCAGCGTCGGAGGCGCGAGTCCTGCTGCAACCCCGACTGCTGCAACCCCGACTGCTGCAACCCCGACTGCTGCAACCCCGACTGCCGCAGGCCAAGGGGGACCACAACTGCTCGGAGCGGGCGGCTCCGGTACTCTCCCGCAGGCAGGCAACCTTGCAGGGGCGAGCAACTCCCCGGCTTCGTCCACTCCGAATGACAACCCCTTCGACGATCCCTCCAATCTTCTCGCACCCACCATTGAGTTGTCGCTCCAAGACCGTGCTATCAACGCGTTCAAGGTCGGGAATGTGACTCGCGCCTATGGGCTCTACCAAGGCCATTTGCTCTCCATTCCCAGCGATGAACTGGAAGGAGCCATGCAAAACATGCGATGGGACAAGAAGCGAGTCGTTCCCCGGTTGGGCTACAGCTTCGCCGTGGGATTGATCGTCAACAATCCCGGTAAAGTGGCATCGCTGAAACCTATCGGAACAGCCTTGGACGATCTCAAAGGGAGCGCATCCGGGTCATCCGGGTCGCCCGGTAGACCCGGATTCGGCGGCCCCGGTGGCCCCGGCTTCGGCACGCCCGGTGGAAGCTCAACGACGTCGATCCCGACACTCCCTGCGAAAGAGTTGAGCGATGCGGCAGGAAAGTTTGCGTCCACGTTCGTCTCGTCGTTCAATCAAGCTCACTCGGACGGAAAGTGGTCCGAGGCATTTCGTGAATACGAATTTGGTTCCTCCCTGAACATGCCTACAACCTCAGGTGGAATCGCTTCAGGATTCGCGGGCGGTCTCGGGGCCGCAGGCCCAAGCGGAGGCGGTCCGGTAGCAGGTGGCGGCCCACCTGCAGGTTATGGTGGGGCCGGCGGACCACCCGCTGGTTATGGTGGCGGGCAAGGCGGACCACCCGCTGGTTATGGTGGTGGCCAAGGTGGCCCGCCCGCTGGATATTCCGGCGGTGGAGGTCCACCTGCAGGCTACTCAGGAGGGCCAGGCAGTGGTGCTCCTCCGGGCTACGGTGGTGGAGCCCAAGGCGGCCCGCCCGCAGGTTACCAAGGTGGCCCAGGGGCAGGAGCACCCCCCGGATATGGCGGAGCCCAAGGCGGCCCTCCCGCAGGTTACTCAGGTGGCCCGAACGCAGGCGCACCTCCAGGGTATGGCGCTCCCGGTGGAGCAGCACCCGGTGGAGCCGCACCCGGTGGCGGGCAGCCTCCCAAGCCTGGACAAGGTGGCTCGGGCAGCAATTCTGGCTTCGAGTACATCGCCCCTCAAGATGATGCAATCGGCGCCTCAGGGCCCTCGACCACCCAAGCTTCACCGAGCGCTGCCTCACCGAGCGCCGGAAGACCGGGTTTTGGCGGAGCCGGTTTTGGGGGGCCCTCAGCCCCACCACCCGCAACTCTCGATCCCGCAATCGCCAAGGACCTTCAAATTCCCTCGGGTACGATTCCGCTCGGAGCAGGCTTGAATTACATCGGCAAAGGCGAAAACGTTGGTGAATTGACCAAGAAAGCGGTCGAGCAAGGATACGATGCATTGATCGTCTTCGAAGTCGACGTTTCGCTCGTTCGAGTCAATGGGACCATCAAGAACGACTGCCGTATTCGAGCCGTCTCTTTGAAAGGGGAATTGGATGCCAAAGAACGGTCGATCACTTCCAGCCTCCTAAACAACCGTGATGTGGCCGCTGATAAAGATCCTGATACACGGGTCGGCACGGCCGTTGACAACTTCATGAAGAAGATGTTCGAGGCTTATCCGATGGATGACCTTCCCAATTTCAAGGCCGAATCCATTCAATCGCGACGTCTGAAGGACCTCGTCAACGACAAAGTTCGAAGCAAGCTCGATTTGCTTTGCGAAGTAGAACTCTATGCGTCGAGAGGATTGATCGACAATACGCTCAAGGAAGCAGCATTCGAACGCATCGCGGGTTCGGATGGCAAGATTCTGGCTACCAGCGAGCCAGAGGACCGGATCGAGATCTTGGAAAAGATGATCCGGAGACAACTGGATTAGTTTCGGTCTTTGGATGACCATGCTCTGATTTCGCACTCAAGAAACGGCTCCATGATGCTCGGCGCTCAACGTGTTGTTCTGATGGCGACCCTCGCATTGTGCTGCGGATGGGTTGCGTGCTTCTCGAATACCCCAGCATTGGCAGACGAGCCGTTGTGGTTGGAGTTGCCCGGCAATGGAAAGCGGGTAGTTCTGATCTCCGGTGACGAAGAGTATCGAAGCGAAGAAGCGCTTCCGATGCTCGCCAAGATCTTGTCCGAGCAACATGGCTTTCACTGCACGGTCTTGTTTGCCATTAATCCTGAAACGAAGACGATCGATCCGAACTACTCCAGCAACATCCCAGGCTTGGAAAAGCTCGATCAAGCAGACTTCATGATTATGTTCCTTCGGTTCCGAGCACTGCCTGATGAGCAGATGCACTACATCGATCGTTACGTAAAGGCCGGCAAGCCCTTCCTCGCCATTCGTACCGCAACTCACCCGTTCAACTTCCCCGATGCATCCAAGACGTCGTACTCCGAGTGGTCCTGGAACAATGGCAAGTGGCCCGGTGGATTCGGCCAACAGGTCATCGGTGAGACGTGGCACTCCCATCATGGAGTGCACAACGGGCAAGCCACTCGCGGTGTGATCAATCCCAAGCACGCCGATTCGCCTCTCTTGAACTCGGTTCGCGATGTTTTCGGACCGTCAGACGTGTATGGCGTCGTCCATCTTCCAGATTCGGCCGATGTGCTGATGTATGGTCAGGTTCTTTCTGGAATGAAGCCGGATGATCCTCCTTTGACCGGAGAAAAGAATGATCCGATGATGCCACTGGTATGGACCAAGAGTTACCAAATGCCCGGCGGGAAAGAGGGCAAAGTCGCTTGTTCCACCATCGGCGCTGCGGTCGATCTGATGAGCGAAGATTTACGACGATTGTTCGTGAACATCGTCTATTGGGGTGTCGATCTCCCTGTTCCCGAAAAGGCAAGCGTATCGATTCCTTCGGAATACCAGCCCAACTATTTTGGCTTCAAGGATAAAGACTATTTCGTGAAACAAAAGCTTACCCCGAAGCAAATGCTGAAATAGCCACAACGCACCTCAGCGCGTTGTTCTAGCCCTTCTTGGCTTTCTTGGTCTTCTTGGACGCCTTGCGCTGGCTTTTCAAGTTGGCTTCGTAGTAAGCGATGTAGTCGTCGACGGAAATACCTTGGATGGTTTTACCGACGACATCGAGAGGCAAGTCTTCCAGCTTCTTGAAGCGAACGCAACAGGCCCCAATGTCCATTCTCTTGCCTGTGGCTCGATAGGAGGACTCAAACGCATCCTTCCAAGCAGGATGGATGTAAAGGCACATCAAATACAGAGACATGTAGTTCTTTTGCGATGCCAATCCGATGTACGGCAACGGTTGCGAAGGATCGCAATGGTACCCATTGGGATAGACGCGATGCGGTACGTAATATCCGATCATTCCGTACTGGATCCCTTCCTCGATCTTCTTCGGAACCGATTTGAGAATCGTCTTGCGGACAGCCTCTAAAGCTTCGCGTCGGTCTTCAGGCAAGGCGGCCAGATACGCTTCTACAGATTCGGGAGGTTTCTTGGCCATAGCGGACTCCTAAAAATTGTCAGTAGGGCAAACTGCCGTTAGGGATTCCAGATCGTTCGAATCATGGCTTGGAGAGGCGCAGGTGTGTTGTTCCATTCGATATGGCTTCGATCATGCAAAGCATGGCCAATGGTACGCCATGCATCGGTGATTTGGAACTGAGGTGCTGTTTCTTCGGAAGGAGGCATAACGACAAGTCGGTCGATTCTGGGAACCGGTGATGCGGATTCTTTCAGCGACGACAGTGCGCATGCGATCAACAATGCGTCGAGTTTCGGGTGAGACAACAAGGCTTGAACGCGCTGAGCCGTCGAAGCCTCAGGCAAGGAAATCTTTTCCATGCCAACTTGGATGCCATCGGATTCTACTGAACCGACGCACAAGTGATCTTTGCACAGTCTGTCGCGCCATGCATCCAGGGTTCGGGCCGCAATGGATCGATCGGTCGCCACGATGCATGTTATCGGAATGCGTGCCTCTGCGTCGGGATGGAAGAGCATGTCAATAATCGCCTGCCCGACGGGTCGCGGTTGCCCGAACAAGGGCGTCACATGGGGAGACAAGGACGGTCCTGCATTGACTTCCACGACCGCCCCGCGCTGTTCCAACAGCGGAACGGAGATGTCTTCCGCAAGCACATCCAGGCCAGCAACGTCCAGTCCGACCACTTGGGCAGCCAGCACCGCTTGCCGCGCAGTTTCCGGATGAACTTCTTCGGTGCAGTCCGTTGTTAAATCTCCGGTTCTTTGGATCAGGACGACCCGGCCGGCTTCGGGGATGGACTCTGGCGTTAGGCCTTGTTTTGCGAGTTCGATGTGGGCCGATGCTTCTAGTTTGACGAGGCTAAGTGGATCGGTATAGGCTTCGCCACGGCGAGGGTCTTGATTCAATGCATCGACCAGCTCCCGCACCGTTCGGATTCCGTCCCCCGTTACGGTTTCGACGTGCCCACGGCTAGCGGCAACCATGCGGTCCCCGACGACGAGCAGTCGATGGTGTTGGCCTCGAGCGAATTGCTCGACCATCACATCTTGCGTTTGCCCATCTTCGATGGCCCAATGGTAGGCCTTGATGATTTCCTCTTGCTCGGTCAACTCGATCGAGATGCCTCGTTGATGATTGGCGTTGCGAGGTTTGACGACGACAGGAAAGCCAACTTGTTGAGCGGCAGCCCACGCATCTTCGGGGCTAGTCACCAATCGGCCAAGTGGAATGGGGACTCCGACGTGACGCAGTAAGCGTTTGGTCAAGTCCTTATCGCTGGCGATCGATTCGGCGATCGCGCTGGTCGCGTCGGTCTCTGCGGTCCAGATACGTCTTTGATGTTTGCCTTCCCCGAGTTGACATAAAGATCCCGAAGTCATCCGATAGTACGGAATGCCACGCGCCGTCACGGCGTCGAGAATCGCACGCGAACTGGGCCCTAAACGGACATCGTCTGCGTAATCAAACAGCTCTCGGAATTTGGTTGCGATCGGGAAGTCTTGACCCGATTCCACAGCATCGATCAGTTCTTTGGCGATTTCAAACGCACGACGACTGAGAAGCTCCTCTTCCATCTCCAAAGCGGTCACGGGTTGGAGACGCCCGTCATGGCCACTGCTCGTTGTGGTTGCGTTGAATAGGTGACGTGAAGGGACCCCGGACATGGCCGACATCCATCTTGCGACGGCAGCCCAAAGAGCCCCGCGAGTTGTAATCGATGGGACGTCTTGGATCGATGCGCGGGCCGTTGAAACGCTTTGAGGATGAGTCGTTGTGTAGTTTCCTGCATCCAGGAAATCGTGCAACAAATCGATCGTTTTCTGGATGACCGACGCAGCTAGAGACTCTCCCGCCAGCCTGGAATCCGCATGGAGTTCCAGGACGCTCGAGGAGGACCACCGATTGGGACCATGCAGAGCAACCGTGGTCCAAGTCTTCATTGCCAGCACCGTCCGAGGAAACTGTGAATCGTGTTGAGAGTCGTACCGTAGTGAAACGGCTATACGGTAACCCAACGGACGTTCATCGTCGACGCCACGGTTTCATCTTTGTTGTTGCCGGACGGAAGGAGAAGCTTCGGGTTCCAACGCGGTTTCGCGTCGAAATCACTCGGAGCCTTCAAAGGCTGAAGCGTTGACGGCGGGAGTACCGGAGGAACGCTGAGGCGAGCTGCGGTATTGTCGGAACCGGTCGGTACCATCGGTGCTCGATCCATCTCCGAAACAGGAATCCGCTTCTGCGGGAACATTGCCGCCGAAGTTCCCAATGACGGTTGACGGGTCGCCTCCGGATCCGAGCCGCTGCCTGGTGGCAACACCGGATTGATGTCCCCTGGATTTGGCATGACGGGGTTCGAAATGGCTGGATTAGGTGCAAACGCGCTCGGCGCACTCGGGTTAGTCCAGGGCACGGTCGTCGTGTTTGCAGCCGGTGGGTTTGCAAGCGACGGGTTCGCAAGCGTCGGGTTCATTGCCGCAGCGGTTGATGGCAACGTGGTGGGAGGGCCCAGCGGGACCACCGAAGTGGCTCCGGGAATCGAGGGAACAGTCGAAGGATTGCAAACTCCATTCGGGCAGTTGGTCATCGACGGGTTCGGCACCGAATACACCGGCGTACCCGTCCCCGGGATCGCGGAAGTGATTGGTACACTCGACATTGGTACACTCGACATCGGAGCCGTCGCCATTGGGGACTGGGTCGCCGGCATGAACGCGGTCGCTTGTGAAACCCCACTTCCGACCGAAGGGTTAAAGAAGGTTGCGGGGGCAACACTGCTAGGAGAGGACATCGTCGCTAGCGGCAATGTTGACGCAGGTCCCGAGCTGGTCCCTGCGGTCGCATAGCTCATCATGCCTGACGTCACTGGAGTGCCCGCGGATGGGATCTGCTGCAGCGTTGGATAAACGTTGGCAGGAGCCAAAGCGGTTGGATAGTAACCTGGAGCTGTCACGGCAGGCAATCGGTTCGCAGAGTAAGTGGGTTGCGGTACGAGTTGCGGAGCAACCAACGGAACGCGGGCGGCCTGATATTGATACGAAGTGCAAGGTTGCAACGAGGTAACGGTAGTCCCATAACGTGGATCGAATTGCGTCACAGGGCGATAATACGTTACAGGCGTCTGAACCCATCGCGTGTCGTAAGCGGCGGTAGGAAGCATGCCTGCCGAGGTCTGCGGTAATCCTGCCGGGAAGAATGCTCCTGGAGAAGGAGGCTGCATTCCGTAGCTACCGAAGTTGCTCGTCATGGCCGTTCCTGAGGGGGCCGTCGGCGTGATTGGAATCGGCGGACCAACGGGATAGGCAGGCGCCGTATTCTTGTTGAAGCAGCACCAACCTTGGGCGTTCGCGTCCTTGCCCGTCAAGAGAAGTGTCAGCCCGATTCCGCCAAGGAGTGTCGCTGTTTCAATTCGGAACCGCAGGAATCGCGTCATGGGGTGCTTCCAAGGAAATAGGTTTGCGATGATTCTAGGAGGAGCCGCAGCCGATCCCACATCTCGCACTAATGAGATGCCACGCTGGTCCTTCCGGTCAATCGAAACATGAAACAAATTGAACCGCCGTACCAAGATTCGCTGAGACCGCTTCCGGTCCTGACGAACGTAACGATTGCAGCGAGCCAGTGATGGGCAAGTCCTCCAACCCACGAGTTCCTTTGCCGACGAGTGTCGCGCCTTGGAACTCATGGCCTTATCGAATCGGTTGCCCGGTTTGGGGATGCAAAGAGTGGGGAGGACAGATCTATCCTTCGGGCACGTCGAGCGACCACTTTCTTCCTTGGTATTCCCGACTCATGCCCACCGTCGAGGGGAATAGCACCTTCTATTCTGTCCCTGGTCCAGACACGTTCCACAAGTGGGCTGACGCATCGGCGGAGGGCTTTCAGTTCTGTTTCAAGTTCCCACGCACCATCTCGCACGATCGAAGACTCGAGGGCTGCGATGGTCTCTTGCAGGAGTGGATTGCGAGACTCCAAATTCTTGCGGACGCGGGTCGACTCGGGCCGACATTTTTGCAACTTGCCCCATCGTTTTCTTCGCGCCATTTTGCGCAGCTTGCGCATTTCCTCGATCGATTGCCGAACCAATGGTCTTGGGCGGTAGAAGTCCGGCATCGAGATTGGTTCGACGAAGGTGTCTGGGAGACGAAACTCAATCGTCTGTTATCGGAACTGGGGATGGATCGTGTGATCTTCGATTCGCGTCCGTTGAACTCAATGGAGCCCTCCGACGATGCGGAAGCGGCATCTCAAGTACGAAAACCGAAGGTCCCCTTGAGGCGCGAAGTGACAGGCCGCCATCCCATGGTGCGCTTGATTGGTCGCAATGAGGTCCACGAAGTAGAAAGCTATTGGGAGGATTGGGCCGACACGATCTCGACATGGATCACCCAGGGGCTGCAACCATGGATCTTTACGCATGCTCCCGACGACGCGTTTGCTCCGAGCCTCGTCCATGCACTTCACGAACAGGTGCGACGACGTCTGCCACATCTGCCCGAACTCCCGCAGCTCGATCAAGTCATCCACCAACAAGCGACGCCGTCAGCCGATAAGCCCATTCAGCTACGATTGTTCGACGACCTTTAATCGCAATACCGTTCAATGAAAGTGGGATAGGCTTCTAGCCTGTCAAGATGTGCCGTTAAATCGGCAATGCTTGCACTACATAATGCTTGCACTACATGTTGTGCCGTTCGCAGGCAGGATGCCTACGCCACGACCTTCGTTGAACGGTATCGCCTTTAAACGCGCGTTGCAATCTTCGCCCACGAATCTCGCAAGGTAACGATCCGATTGAAGATCGGTTTGCCAGGTTGCGAATCGACCTCATCGGCGACGAAGTATCCATTCCGTTCGAATTGCACGCGAGTGCCGGGAGCCACGTTCGCTAACGCCGGCTCGACCACAGCCACGATGTTCGTGACACTTTGAGGGTTGATGTTGTCCAAGAAGGTCTTTCCTTCTTCGGCTTCCTCGGGGTTTTCCGATCGGAACAATCGATCGTACAGGCGCACTTCGCAGCAGGATGCGGTCGGGGCACTGACCCAATGAATCGTTCCCTTGACCTTGCGTTCACTCGAGGCGCCCGATCCACTTCGTGTTTCAGAATCGTAGGAGCATCGCAGCTCCACAATCTTTCCTGAACCATCCTTGATGACTTCATCGCAGCGAATGATGTACGCGTAACGGAGTCGGACTTCACCTCCCGGCTTCAAACGGAAATACTTCGAAGGGGGATTTTCCATAAAGTCTTCGCGTTCAATGAACAACGTCTTCGAGAACGGAAGTTTGCGGCCTCCCGCCGAAGGATCTTCTGGGTTGTTGACCGCGTCGAGTTCTTCGGTCTGGCCTTCCGGGTAGTTGGTGAGTGTGACCTTGATGGGATCCAGTATGGCCATGTAACGATTCGCAATGCGGTTGAGATGTTCTCGCACCGCGTTCTCGAGTACCAGAACATCGATCGTCCCGTTGAAGCGGGCCACTCCGATTGTCTCGCAAAAGCTCCGAATGCTCTCCGGGGTGTAGCCGCGTCGCCTTAATCCGCTGATGGTCGGCATGCGTGGGTCGTCCCAACCCGAGACGTGCCCTTCGGTCACCAATTGCAATAGCTTGCGTTTGCTCATCACCGTGTAAGACAAATTGAGTCGCGCAAACTCCATTTGTCGTGGATGATAGATGCTGAGAGTCTTGCAAAACCAGTCGTACAACGGCCGATGATTTTCAAACTCGAGCGTGCAAATCGAATGCGTGATCCCTTCGATCGAGTCGGATTGTCCGTGCGCCCAATCGTACATGGGGTAGATGCACCATTGATCCCCCGTGCGGTGATGGTGGGCATGCAGGATCCGATACATGACGGGGTCGCGCAGATTTAAGTTGGGAGAAGCCATATCGATCTTGGCTCGCAACGTGCGCGTGCCGTCAGGAAACTCACCCTTCTTCATGCGTTCCAACAAGTCGAGGTTTTCGGAAACCGATCGATCGCGAAAGGGGCTGTTCCGACCAGGCTCGGTCAATGTGCCACGATATTGACGCATGGCTTCGGCGTCGAGATCGCAAACGAACGCATGCCCCTCTCGGACCAACTGCACCGCCCAATCATAAAGCTGCTGGAA
>JALOQW010000300.1 GCA_025459275.1 Pirellula sp. | reverse complement strand
CCCGCAAGGGAGTGCAGCAGGACATCAAGCTCGGACCGGAGTTGACTTCGTTCGAGTCTGCGCCTGGTTTTCGTTGGCCTTGGTCCAACGCATCGATGCAACATTCAGGATATGGCTCCTACAAATATCAACCATGGGTTGTCTCCTCCAAGCTGGATATCAACCTGGATGGCGTTGGAGATCTGGTAGCAGCGGGAAGGCACCAAGCCTGGATGATGGCCATTTCCGGTGCCGATGGAAATCCCCTTTGGATCGCACCGCGCGGTGAACAGGTGTTACAGCCTCCTCGCGACGAGCCTTTTCCGAGAGCGAACGATTATCGAAGCGCCGTTTTGAACGAGCCGATGCTAAGCCCGGACCTGGACGGAGATGGCATTGAAGAATTGATCGCAACGATGATCGATGTTCCGGCCGATGCGTCTTCCCAAGGAATCATGTATCCATGCAAGCGCTGGATCGAAGCGTTGTCTGCACGATCCGGAAAGACTGTGTGGCGTTACGATATATCAGACCATCTTTTCGAACTAGCCTCTGGAGAGGAAGTGCCTTACGACATGCGATGGTTTGTGGGAGGCTCGGGAGGGTCGACCAGTGGCGGTCGCGGCAGTATGTCCGCTGGCAAACACATCGTGCGCGATCGCCCTCAACAAGAACGAACGGGAATCCATGTTTACCCCTCGACTTCTGCGACCTCGGTCACACTTTCCGGCGAATCTCGGCTGGCGTTCCTGGCTGGAAAACACTTGGTGATCTTGGATCCCCAAACGGGCAAAGAATGGGAGCCGCCGATCGATCTAGGTGTTCGGTGCGGCAAGGAGCCTCAGTGGGCGGATGTCGATGGCGATGGATCCAGCGACTTGATTTTTTTGGAGGAGATCGCATCCTCGACCTTTCCTCGTATCCCGACCGGCAAACTGCATGTATGGTCGCATGCAAGACGCAAAATGCTTTGGTCTCTCGCGCTGGATGCCTATTGGCCCCAACGTCAGGGCTGGACAGTTGATGCTCCACGCTGGCCTGTCATCGTTGATCTCCACGGAGACGGAAAATGCGAGATCCTGGTCCCGCACGGCAATTCGAAAAACACCAAAGCTCCCAGAACGGTTGGTGTAAACGCAACGCCTTGGGGAGCACTGGTTGCTTTCGAGGGAGGTACCGGCCGAGAGATTTGGAATCACAAGATTGTTTCCATGGATATGCAAGTGGATTCGTTTATCGACGGTCCAGATCTGGACGGTGACGGAGTCCGAGAGGTATTTGCGGTCACTCTCGCAAGCAACAACTTCACGATCTATGTCGATGCGTTGTCCGGCGCGACCGGCACACCATGTTGGACTGGTTCGTTCGTACCACGCAATACACGGGGGCTGAACTCAAGCTTCGTACTCGGACCTCCCAAGTGGTGGTATCGAGGCCCCGATGGTTGGCCTCAACTGCTCGTTCCTCTTGTCGATGAACAAGGTTCTACGCGGCAGTCTCTCTACTGTGCATTTTCAGCTGGGACTGGACAGGTCACCCATCACGGTTACGGATGGACTTCCGCACGAACCGCCGACCTCGATCGGGACGGATTGGAAGAACTTCTCTTGTATACAAGCAAGTCACCTGACCGCTGTGATTTTGGAGGTGAACTGAAATGTCTACGAGGGATCGGCCGCCAACCTTGGAAACGGCTCGGCCCACCCAGTACCCCTACCGACGATCTGGATGGGGATGGGATCCGCGACCTGATTCGTTCCCTGGGGGACGGTACGCTCCACGCAACCAGCGGAGCGACCGGAAGGCCGCTCTGGCAATCACGTCCCATCCCAGCCACGGATGAACTGGGGATTCAAAAGGTGAGCGAGCTGCACGATAGCTCTGTCAGAGACTTGAATGGAGATGGCTGCGCAGACCTCTTGGTTTGGGAGCCTTCTTCGGGCGGTCGCGGTTCGGTTCCTCCCCTCCACGCTATATCAGGCCAGACAGGCAAACTGATTTGGTCGATTTCCGATGTTCGAGCTCGCATGACACATACTCTCGCAATCTTGCGGCGGGATTTGAACAGTGATGGCCAAATAGAAATCGTCTGGCTGGCGGCACTCGATCACGCCTATCCTCCCCGATTCGCCTTCTCATCCAACGATTCGCAACTCTGGATCTTTGTCGTATCAGGAGAGACTGGCAAACTGCTTTGGTCCCAAGCCTTGAGCCCAGCCTATGGGCACTCGGTGGGCACCGCCTCTCCCTACCAATTCCAACGGGTCGACCTTGCGATATCGACCGGAGACTTGAATGGGGATGGACATCAAGATGTCCTCGTACCGGCCATCGAGGAAACGGGACAATTGGCATTGAAAGCGTTGGACAGTTCGGACGGACGAGTCCTTTGGAAGCGCATCCAACATCCCGATGGTTTCAAGCAGGAATCGCTTCGCAACTGGACGCCGCCGACGGTCTGCGACATGGATGGTGACGGAAAAATCGAAGTGGCTTGCGTGGAACCATCCCCAATGACAAACACCAACGGAGCGAACACTCAGGAAGCTCAGGTAGCGATGCTTGAAGGCTCCAGTGGCAGGGCTCGTTGGATTCAAGGAACCCGCTCGAGTTTTTCCCGCTTCTATGCGATCTCCAACCGTCGGAAGGGGATTTCACGACCTGTTGTACTGCGAACAGGTTCTGGTCAGCAGAAGATTGCAGTTTACTTGCCCGGTGGCGACGACAAGTTCATCGTGTTCGATGCTCAAGGAAACCGGACTGAGCGTCATCTCCGATACCAGCCACAACCGATTGGCCTTTGGGCTTGCGATGTTCACGGAGATGGAGTGGATGAAATTGTTTTCGTGGACGATTCGTCCCTCCACGTCGTTGCCATCGACCAGTCGGATGAAAGTCTATGGAGTCGCAAATTTGGTTCCATTGGCCAACAAGATATTCTCGAGATTCTGCCACAGGGACCAAAGAATTCTCCTGTGATCGTTTTCGGAATGGACCCTACCGACAACAGCGTATTGGGCATTGATGCTGCCACTGGAAGAACCCTATGGAGTTCCCCTGGGCCAATAACTCGCGATGCCGCGGGAGAGGTTTACATGGTCCCCAAGGAGAGAGCACTGCTTGGACAACGCCCTGGAGCCCCACCTTTGATCTGTTATGCGTTTGGATCGGTATCGGAATGTCGACAGGCCGTTCCCAGAGTTGATACCTCATCTGAACGGATCGGGACCGAGCCTGATTTTAAGAGCATGGGAATCGCTCCCGTGAACCGTCAAGCTTCCCTGTCCGACAATCGCTGGTTAAGAGAGCTTCCTTGGAAAACGCAGTTCGATTCAGCAGGGGAGCGTCTCACAGAATTTGCCTTATGGGGGATGACCTTTGCCGCAACCATGGTTGTGTTGCCTTTTGGGTACATGACCTACCTCATTTCGCGGCGACAGTTCGGGTTGCGTTCGTTCCTGGGGCTACCAATCGTCGTAGGTGTCTTGTTCTTAGCCTCGGTACTACCCGCGCCCGCAGACAACGATTTCAGGACAACGCTTTCTCGGTGGATGGTTGGCATCGGTTTTACCCCACCGTTGCTGGGCATCTACCTGCTCGCGTACTGGTGGATAAAGGGCTTGCGATGGCGCACCTCCTTCTGGATAGGTATGATTCTTCTGCTAAGCATTTTGATCGCTACGCTTCAATTCGCTGCGAGTTTTCGAAACGCGCCGTTACTCCCCGAAGAGAGTATCGATTGGACTGGTTGGCATACCATCCTTTGGGTAGGTGCCTATGCGACTTCTTGGATCCTCGTATCCGTTCTTGGACTTGAATGGCTCGCGAGGCTCATAAGAGGTAGGCTCTCTCGTCTTCGCACTTCGAACGTCAGGTAGAAAACATGTCGTCATCGGTGCCGGGCCATGATTCGAATCGGAATCTACCCGCGGAAGCGGAACGCACATCATGGCTTCTTAAGTACGAAGCATGGTTGAAGATTCTAGCCCGCAACGAAATCGACAGTAGGTTCGCTGGCAAATTCGACGCATCGGATGCAGTACAGCAAACCCTCATGGCTGCATGGCAAGGCTGGGATCAGTTTCATGGCAACTCCGAGGCGCAGCGAATGGCCTGGTTACGACAGATTTTAGCGTATCAACTTGCACACCTCGCGCGACACTTCTCCGGAACACTCAAGCGGTCGATCGATCGAGAAGTGTCCATCGAGGGGACGCTTGATCAGTCCGCTGCTCGATTGGATGCATTGTTACCAACTCAAGATCCTTCGCCGAGTAGCCAGGCCTTGGAGAATGAGAGACGGCTCCAGCTAGCGAAAGCACTCGAATCGCTACCTGATGACTATCGACAAGTCATCATGCTGCGCAACGTTCAGGACCTACCGCACAGTGAGGTTGCAAAGCGTATGGAGAAAAGCGAAGGAGCCGTCCGCATGCTATGGGTCCGGGCTTTGGCTGCCCTTCGCGATGCAATGCGTGAATCGTGAGTTCGTACCCCATCCGTCAAGATGGCCCATCCTATGCATCCGTTGATACTCCCAAACCGTGTGGGGCCCCCCGCCGCGGGGCTCGACGGATCCTCTGTGATAAACAACAACTTTCAACGTCCACCGAGTAGCCAGGCCTTGAGTTCGTCGATTTGCTCTACGGAGAGTTTCTCGCCGGGTGGCATGTATCCAAAATCAACGAGCACACGGATGGGATGCGAATGAACTCGATACAGCGGGCCTCGATCACCGTCTTCGGCATGGCAGCCGGTACAGGCATCCAGCGTGAGTCGCCCACCCATGTCTGGCTTGGGCGAGTCGGGTGGGAAATAGAAACGGGATCGAGGCTGCGTTGCAATGAATTGACTAAGCGCCGAGGCGAGCTTTGGATCGATAATGAGATCCTCTCGAGCCGGGTGGATGGCCAATGGCCCTGACGAATGACACGCATAGCAACTGGTCCCTTCGAATCGAACCTCGGAATCAAAGAGCTGTGCGTAGTAATCGAGCGGCGGCTGAACCGTCATGTCTTGAACGATGGAGAAATAGCTCCAATCTTGATCGGATGCGGTCTTCTGGACCAGTAGATAAACGCGGGCTGCGGAATTGGCGAAAGCGGAGATGTGATTGAGCATGGGTTGTCGTATGACATCCTCTTGGGTACTGATCAATCCGACATCAGAAACGGGGATGGCTTGCCCTCGCTCAAACATCTGCTTTGCCCGCTGCATGTAGCCTTTGACCTCGACGTGAGTGAGCCCGTTTGGGCTGCTGGGTGGCAGTTCTGGCAAAGGAACGACTGGCGTCGTCCATTCCTTGCGAATTTTGTCCTGTCCGACGGTCTCCATCCACGCTTCAAAGGTTGCCTTGGTCACCCAGCTCAAATCAAGTGGAGGTTCCAGCAGCAATCCCGTCCCAAGGGATACAGCCGGCGCAATTGCTTTGGGATCGCTCGTGGTAGCCCATGAATCTGCTTGTCTCCCGCTAAAGCACAGGAGGCAGAAAAGAAAGAGGCTCACAACGATCGGTTTCCACTGGCTCTTGAGTCTGTTCATCAGCGCCTTTCCCATGAATGAAAACCTGGTTCCCGCCTTCGAGCTCAAAGAAGAACAAATGCAGAACATGAAAGACAACTACAAGCAATACTGCAACGAATACACAATCCGCAAACAAATTCACATTAGTTTCGAGTACACAATGTGGTTCATAATCATTGTTACAATCAGTGTTACACATAGTTCGCCCCGTTCTTGTGCCATGATTGTTGCATTAGTTGAACTTGCATTATCCTGAGAAGTGTGCTATACAGCAGGGGTAACGCCTCCAGCGGGCGGAGGTTTCAGAATACACCCAGGTATTTGAGAGAGGAGTTCATTTATGGCCCACCACACGATTGCCGCAGTTGTATCCAAGGAGTCCGTTGTGCCAGACAATG
>JALOQW010000299.1 GCA_025459275.1 Pirellula sp. | reverse complement strand
GGATGTCCAATCACTGGCATTTTGTACTTCGACCGACCGAAGACGGGGGCATGAGCAACTTCTTCCGTTGGGTTACGTTGTCAACTTACCAAACAAAGACTCCTGACACCTTTGTTTGTACCCCGTGGCATAATCTTCTCGCTTGTGAACAGACAGGCAAGATGCCTATCCCACGTCACCGCAAAGTCCACCGTCTGGTGACGTTGGCTACGTAAGAAGGAAGAAGATGATGGTGAAGAGGTCATGTGCTCCGGAAGTCCAGCTTACGCTCTGCGATTGATTTCATTGATGACCACCAACACATCCAATGGATCAATCGTCCCATCGGGATTGGTGTCGAAGTAGGGAGGTGCTACATCCGCGACAGGATCCAGCGCTCTCGTACCTGCACGATTGATTTCATTGATGATCCGGAGCACATCCAGTGGATCCACACTCCCATTGGCGTCCACGTCCATCCGCACGTTGGGATTGGTCCATCGATAGGGGTCGGAATCGTTAACTGTCAGATTCAAGGTAGAAGCAATCAAGTTGTCGCCCGACGCGTTGAGCGTGACATTCCTTAGTCGTTGCGGGCGCAGATCATCGATGGCTGAGACCGTCACGTCGATTTGGGTGCTTCCGGCCGGTATGGTGACTGTAGTTGGGATCTGGAGGACACCAGGTGGGGTCGCAGCCAAGGTCACGCGAACTCCACCTGCAGGGGCGGGAGAACGAATACCGACGGTGACTCGGGTGGATCGCTGTTCCGGGATGTCTTCATGCAATGCGGTATTCGCAGCGGCCAAGGAAATCGGTTGATGATCGGTCACCGAAACGTTCAAGGCACCGGGCTGAAACGACGTTGCGGAAGCGCTGAGCTCGACGGTTTGGGAACCATCGAACAGTGCATCATCGACAGCGTTGACGCCCACGCTGACACTCGTGGCGCCAGCCGGGATGGTTGTTGTGGCTGGCAATGTGGCTTCGCTCGTGTCGTTACTGCGCAATTGAACGACCAGTGCAGCACTCGTAGAGCCTGCAGGCCTTGAAATCGTCAGCAGTGCCACACCGGCCCCGGCCGACTCCGAAAACGTGTTCTTGTTGATGGCCAACGTGAGTTTCGGTTGTTCAGCAACGGTGATTTGAAATTGTTGCTGAGAGGATCCACCATCGTCGTCGGTGACCGTCAGAGTGACCGTATAGGTTCCCGGATTCGCATATGTGTGTGTGCCATTGAAATAACCGCGTGTCCTGGTCGTTGTATTCCCAACCGATTCGACCGTGGCGTTGCCTGTATCGGAAGTGTTGTCACCCCATTGAATACGATACGTAAAGGTCTCAGACTTGGGAGGTGACGTAAGCGGTGTACCGAAGCCGGGATCCGAAAACTGTCCGATGCGATTGAGGGTCACCGGAAAGCCAGCAATTGCCGTTGCGTTACCTCGGGTATCAAACGTAGGAGCAACATTGGTAATCGGAACAGACAAGGGGAACGATTTCGATCCGATCCGAGCTCCTTGGAGTGTGATCGTTGCTGAAAAATTGGCATTATCACCAAAGACTTTGCTACCGGTCACCCTCACCGAAGGCGTGATCAAGCGCCAACCGATATCATGCATCGCTGTCAGATCAAGGCGGCTTGGCAGCAATCGCTCTGCATTACCGAGACTCGGGACCATGATCGGTCTGCGACCACGATAGCTCAAATTGTTTGCGAAATGGTCTGGGTCAGCCATGGGAACATCCGATCCGTATTCTGCCCTGGCTGCAGTACCGGTGAACTTGTTGTTGATCAATTTGTTGTTGAAGCTATCGGTGGTACCGAAACCGAGCACGTGCAGGAACTCGTGCGCTGCAACGGTGACGAAATCAAGTTGGTTGGAACCCATCCCGTTCGGATCGGTTCCGAAATACCAGTTCTTGGTGGTGTCAAAGGTGATGGCGCCTCCCCACGGACCGACATCGGTCGCTGGATTCGCAAGTGCTCCCGTTTGCCCCCGCGCTCGAACCGTATCGACGAACTGTTGTCGGGTGGAGGATACGAAGGTACCACCTCGATTGCCTAATCCTCCCTCGCCAACGGAAAGAGCCCGGGCTCCAACAAAAACAACCAACTCATTCGCAGCTACAGGAAGATTCCTTCGGGAGACATCGGCCCCGTTGCTCGGGTTCTTGAAGCGAGCTTCCCAGTACTCGCTCCCTTGAGGTTGAATGGCGGAAAGAGAATCACTGAAACGGCTCGCGATCGAGTCGAGTACCGTCTGCAGCAGCACACGACGTTCGTTGGCTTGGAAGAAATTGTTCGCATCGAGCGAGTAATCGATGCGAACTCGAAGTGGCCCTGCCGCTGGCTTGGCAGCGATCGTGGCCGGACTACTAGTCCCGTCTCCCCATTGTATGGTGCCGGTGACGTCACCCATCAACTCCGAGGCATCCAACCATTGGTCCAGCGCGTAGGACTGTCCTTCGGCGGTCATCGGGAGCCTGGGGGACAGCGACTCGATGCACAGTCTCCGATACCGACCGATGCGGCACGGGCGTTGATTTGCCTTATGAGCTCGTTGTCGATGCGACGGGTGTTTTTGGAACCATGATCGCCACATTCGTGCATCTCCATCTGTCGAACAGATGCGTACTTTACAGATTCGCGACAGGACAACGCCAGACGGAATTCTAGCAGCTTTTCGCTCGATCCAACCGGAACGCTACCGGTACGATTCGGGCAAGCACAATTTATGAGAGATGCGAAGGAGGGGGGGCCAACCAGAAGAGGGGACTCGTTGCCGAGTTATGGAACCGCGTTAGCGAAGTGCCGCAACCACGATCACGATGAATAAGGCAAGCGTAATAATCGCAGCAATGATGAGAAGAATCGTGTTCGACGAGGTCGATGCCCCCTTCGGACTCGGTTGCAATTTTCCGGCACTGGAGCTGACGCTGGGGGCAGGCTTGGGAATCGTCGGCATGGGCTTGGGACGTGACTGAGCGGACGCATCCATCGGTTTGTGAAGAGGGGAGCTGCCGCCAGGGCCAGTTTTGGAATCGTCGGTCGCCTTGGCAATGGCTTGCGCTTTGGAGCGTTTGGAATTCGGTTGATTGGAATCGTGTACCAAATCGATGTGGCTGTCGACGGACGAACCGTCCCCTTTCGCGATCGCGCGCAGAACGCCACTATCTGAACTAGAGAGGCTAACGATTCCGCTGGGGCTTCCTTCTTTGCCCCCCATCGTTTTGGCTCCACGATTATTGACGGTTTCGGTGGTTGCGCTGCTCATCGATTTGGATACTTCGAGCAGTTCATCGATCGACATGCCATCGGGTGGCTTGATAACGACGTTAGGATTCTCTTTCAGATACTTTGTGAGCCATGCTTGAAGCACATCTGCCACTTGCTGACACGATGCGTAGCGGTAGCGAGGGTCCTTCTGCATCATCTTGACGCAGATCCCTTCCAGTTCACCTGGGCAATCGGGCCGGTCGATTCGTATGTCGGCAGGCATGGTCGTCTGGTGTTTGACGATCCGGCTTGCGATGCTTCCGTCGGGGAAGGGTGGATGCCCCGTCAAGATAAAGTACAGGGTGCATCCTAAACCGTAGATGTCTGCGCGGCTATCAACGTTGTGGCTGTTGAGTGCTTGCTCTGGAGCAAGGTAGTCTGCGGTCCCCAATACCTTGTCGTTGTACTCCATGGTGATCGACGCGTCGACTTCGTCAGTGAACAACGCCAATCCCAAGTCGAGCACTTTGACGACACCTTGAGTATCGACCAAAAGGTTGGCTGGCTTCACATCCCGATGGATCAGGCCGAGTTCATGGGAATGCTGCAGTCCCAGGGCCGCTTGTGCGATGTAGTCGGCTGCGATCGCATAAGGAAGCGGGCCGTGCTTTTTGACCAAGATCTGTAGATCGGCACCTTCAACGTACTCCATCACCAAGTAATGGGTGTCTCGTTCATTATCGATATCGTAAGCGCGAACGACGTTGGGGTGGTTGAGTGACGCGATGGCTTTGGCTTCGCGCCGAAAGCGTTCCAAATAAGATGTCTTACCGAGCTTGGACTTGGGAAGAACTTTGATGGCCCGGCGATGCTTCATCACGGTGTGTTCTGCCAGGTAGACAGCGCTCATGCCGCCGGAGCCGATATGGCCTAAGAGCTTGTGCTTGCCCAGGAAGAATCCTTTGTACTTGCCTTGAAGCAATTTTTCGGACTGCCAGCGGGTCAGGAGTCCTGCGGTTTCCAGCAACTTGCACAGTTCCACCGGGTCTTCGGGGAGATCGCCGCCACGTTCGGAACGGATCGCATCCAGACGTTCCTCCAGCGCTTGAGCTTCTACTAGCTTGCTTTTCTCGATAAGCTCGACAATACGTTGCGTGGTAATCTGCGTCATGCCGACCCAATGTTGAGCGACGGTACGTTGAAGGCGAGCGGGGCCTACCGCGGCGTTCACTTCAGTTTAGCGGAATTGTTTTCATTAGAAACGAACCGCTGATGGCCAGACCTCCGATTTCGGAAACTTTTTCGCTTGCAGCCTGCAGCCGCCAAGATGATGGTCCTGCAACCGTTACATTTGTCATATTTGCCACCATGCGAAGGCTTCAATCGGACAGGGGGACCATCCCAAAACGGCAGGATTCGTTACACTGTTCGGCGATAGCGACGTCCCATTCCCATTCCCTTTTCGGCGATTTTTCTTGAGGTCTCGATGAGCTACTTTCCCGACATTTCCAAAATCCAATACGAAGGCCCGAATTCCCGCAATCCGTTGGCATTTCGCTGGTATAACGCTGATGAAGTGATCGAAGGCAAGACGATGCGCGACCATCTTCGTTTCAGCATCGTCTATTGGCATACCATGCGAGGAGGCGGTTCCGATCCCTTTGGATCTGCCACAGCCATTCGGCCTTGGGATGACGGTTCCGATAGTCTCGACAACGCCCTACGCCGCGTCGAGGTGGCCTTCGAGATTTTTGAGAAACTCGATGCTCCGTATTATGCGTTCCATGACCGTGACGTAGCGCCCGAAGGAAAAAACATCGCCGAGTCCCATCGAAATCTGCAGAAGGTGGCGGAGTCGCTGAAGGCTCATCAGAAAAAAACCGGCGTCAAACTGTTGTGGGGAACGGCCAACATGTTCAGCCATCCTCGCTTTATGCACGGAGCCTCGACCTCCTGCAACGCAGACGTCTTCGCTTTCGCAGCGTCCCAGGTCAAGACGGCTCTCGATGTTACAAAAGATTTAGGTGGCGAGAACTACGTGTTCTGGGGTGGACGCGAGGGTTACATGACCCTTCTCAACACCGACATGAAGCGGGAGATGGATCACCTTGGAACGTTCTTGCATATGGCTGTGGACTACGCCAAGAAGATCGGCTTCACCGGCCCGTTCCTCATCGAGCCGAAGCCGAAGGAACCGACGAAGCATCAGTACGATAGCGATGCCGCAGCATGCATCAACTTCCTCCGTGCGTATGACTTGATGCCATACTTCAAGCTCAACATCGAGACCAATCATGCCACGTTGGCTGGGCACACGATGATGCACGAGTTGGATTATGCCGGCATGCAGGGGATGTTGGGTTCCATCGATGCCAACACAGGAGATCTGCTTTTGGGCTGGGACACCGATCAATTTCCAACCGACTTTTATCTCACGGCCCAGTGCATGCTCGTGATCCTCAAGTGGGGTGGCTTTACGACCGGCGGCGTTAACTTTGATGCCAAGGTCCGACGCGAAAGTTTTGAGCCGGTCGACCTTTTCCATGCGCACATCGGAGGCATGGACGCATTTGCTCGAGGCCTCAAGATGGCTGCTGAAATGCGCCGTGACGGAGTCCTTTCCGACTTCGTTAAGCAACGCTATCGAAGTTGGGACACCGGCGTTGGCCACGAAATCGAGTCAGGCAAAGCCACCTTCGAATTGCTGGATGCCTACATTACCGCCAAGG
>JALOQW010000298.1 GCA_025459275.1 Pirellula sp. | reverse complement strand
AGCTTTGAAAATGAATGGGCCTACACCGACTCTGGTCAACTCCTTGGCCATCTTGTTCAGGGAGCAATCTTGATCGATTCACTGGCCGCAAAGCTCGCCACACAAGGCCATCCGATCGACGCAGACACGGTGTTGCGGTTGCAGCACATCATCGTCAGCCATCATGGTTCTCTGGAACACGGCAGCCCGAAAGTTCCTATGACTCTTGAGGCCATTGCCTTCCAGTATCTTGACGAGATGGATGCCAAGATTCACTCAGCTCGTGAACTGGTTTCCCAGGACCGCTCAAAGGATCCATGGACTGGATTCAATCCGACGCTCGGCCGGAAACTATACAAAAAAAGTTTCGGTGACCAGTGAACCACTTCTTAAGTCGAAGCATTCAGCGCGTTGTTGATGGTTGTTCCTGAGGAATTGAAACTATCGCGCATCGCTTCTGCTAACGTGCCGACGCTGGCCAGGCACGCACCAACGATCAAGCTCAACAATACCGCATATTCCACCGCGGTCGGACCATCGTCGGACTTCAGGAATGCGCGGAATCGACGTAGCATGATTTGGGCACCTTGATGAGTTTTGCGCCAAACCCCTTCGACCACTTCAATCGACAGGCCCTGGCTCCAAAGGAATCCTAGGTCGCGCGTCGCCAATGTATTCGTTTTTTGGCAAAGAACTCGAACGAGAAGCCCAACCTTTTCTCTGAAAACCTCGTCAAGAACGGTGCAGCCCCTACCACCGGAACACACTTGCCCGAGCGAATGCGTCCAAGCTGGTTGAATCGAGTACGGTTGGAGAGCGACCTGAAATCGGATAACATACAGGTGTATAAAGGACGAAACCCAGTTTCCGCCAAAAGCTACGGAGAAGCCAGAATCATGAGATATGCGTTTGGACTCGTTTGTGCCCTCCTTCTCGTATGTTCAGCCTGCGATCAACCGAACAAGACTGCGAGTTCAGGATCGGAAACAACGTCCCCAGTTCAGGAATCCGCGGATTCTGAAACCAAGATGGTGTCGTTTCAAGTTGACGGTATGACATGCCCCAGCGGCTGCTACACGACGGTACGATCCGCGATCGCCAAACAGAAGGGCGTTGTCGACGTGGAGCTTGCTCCTCAACAGAAAGAGGACGTCATCGATAATCCTACCGTCTTCGTGAAGTACACGGGACAGCTCGATTTGGATGCCACCTTCAAAGCCATTGAGCGTGTTGGATTCGAACCGAAGAAACTGTAGTGCAAGACAACACGTTCGTAGTTCTCTAACTATCCCAGAAACCATGACAGAAGCGTCTGGCAAGGCGGCTCGACCTTTCGCGCACCTGCATTGTCATAGCCATTACAGCTTGCTCGATGGTGCAAGCCCGATCGGCAAACTGGTGGCACGGGCGAAATCCCACGGGATGAACGCGCTGGCGCTGACAGATCATGGCAATCTGCACGGGGCCTTGGAATTCTATCGCAAGGCCAAGGAAAACGAGATCAATCCAATTCTCGGATACGAGGCTTATGTCGCTCCAGGCAGTCGCTTCGAGAGGGACGCTGCCTCGTCCAAAGAAGCTGCGTTCCACCTGACGCTTCTGGCAAAAAACCGAACCGGTTTCAAGAATCTCATTCGTCTCGCATCTGCGGCCAGTCTGGAAGGCTTTTATTTCAAGCCGCGGATCGACAAAGAGTTACTCGCCAAGTACTCGGAAGGGATCATTTGCTTGAGCGGTTGCGTCTCAAGCGAATTCTCTCGCGCAGTACTCCGAGGTACCGATACCGCAACGGCCATCGAGGAGGCCGAGAAGGTTGCGGCATGGTTCGCGAAGACGTTCCAAGATCGATTCTTCGTCGAGATCATGAATAACAAGCTCAAGATTCAACGCGAGCACCTGCTGGGAGCGGTCGATATTGCGAATCGCATGGGGTTGCCATTGGTTGCAACCAGTGACGCACACTACATCGATCGCGACGACGCAGAAGTTCAAGATGTTCTGATGTGCATTAGCACTGGCAAGTTTCGCACCGATACCAATCGGATGAAAATGGAGAACAGCGAGTTCTACCTGCGATCTCCTGACGAAATGTACGAACACTTCCAGGGGCTTGAGGATGCAGTGGCGCGGTCGCAGGAGATCGCGGATTCCGTAGACATCGATCTCGAGCTTGGGGCTCGAAACTTTCCCTCTTTTGCGATTCCAAAAGAATCTGGCACGTCCGATGACTATCTGAGAGAACTATGCCTTCAAGGACTTCGGGATCGTTACTCGGACAATGAAGAGATGTGCCCCAATGGGGAATTGTCTCCTGTCGTTCTGGAACGACTCGATCGCGAATTATCCGTGATCAGGAAGCTTGGTTTCTCCAATTACTTCTTGATCGTTTGGGACTTTGTTCGGCACGCCCGCGAAATCAACGTCCCTGCCACCGCAAGAGGTAGCGGTGTCGGAGCGTTGGTCTGCTACGCGCTCTATTTGTCCCACGTTTGCCCGATCAAATACGACTTGCTGTTCGAACGATTCCTCGATGAGAGCCGAATCGAGGCCCCGGATATCGACATCGACTTTTGCCAAGAACGCCGCGGCGAGATTATTCGCTATGTCAAAGAGAAATACGGTGACTCCAACGTCGCACAGATCGGAACCTTCGGCACACTGAAAGCCCGTGGAGCCATCAAAGACGTCGGACGCACCATCAATGTCCCGCTGAATCGCGTTGTCGAGATCAGCGAGATGGTTCCCGACGATCCAAAGATTACCGTTCAGGATGCCCTGAAGCAAAGCGAGGATCTTCGAAAGGCAGTCGAGGCCGATCCTGTTATAAAGAACCTGTTCGAACTCGCTGATCGAATCGAAGGCATGGCGCGAAGTATCGGAACACACGCAGCCGCTGTCGTGATCGCCGACAAGCCGTTGACCGAGTACGTACCCCTCCTGCGCGGTTCTGGAAAAGATGACGTCATCACTCAATGGTCCATGGGGGATGTCGAAGCAGCCGGGCTGCTCAAGATGGACTTCCTCGGGCTGCGGAACTTGACGATCCTCTCTAAAGCGGTCGACATCATCGAGCGGACCCGAGGCGTGCGAGTGGATCCTCTCAAGTTTCCACTCGACGACAAAGCAACGTTCGAATTGCTTCGCCGCGGTGAAACCAAAGGTGTCTTTCAGCTTGAAAGCGGCGGCATTCGTGACCTGCTGCAACGAATGAAGCCGGACCATTTTCGAGACATCATCGCCACCAATGCACTGTATCGACCTGGCCCACTCGAAGGGGGAATGGTCGATGACTACATCGCGGTCAAACTCAAGCAGAAGGAAGCCAACTACCTTCACCCAATCCTGCGCGAGATCCTGGAGGAGACCAACGGCGTCATGGTCTACCAGGAACAGGTCATGCGCATTCTCAACCGAGTCGGAGGGATCGAACTCGCCAAAGCCTACACGTGCATCAAGGCGATCAGCAAAAAGAAGCAATCAATCATCGAGGCCAATGCGGAGAAGTTTCTGCAAGGAGCTCAAGCACTCGGACTCTCCAAGAAAGACGCAGAGGATTTTTGGAAAATGATCCTCGACTTCGCGGGCTACGGCTTCAACAAAAGCCATTCCACCGCATATGCCTTGATCGCCTATCAAACGGCATACCTCAAAGCCCACTACAAAGTGGAGTTCATGGCCGCTCTCTTGACCGGCGATATCCCCAACCGAAACTTCAAACGAAAAGATTCGCTGGTGGAACACTTGGAGGATTGCCAGCGGATGAAAATCGTCGTTGAGCAACCAAACGTCAACGCTTCCAGATCCGAGTTCAGCGTCACCGGAGACCGAATCCAATTCGGACTCTCGGCGATCAAGGGCTGTAGCGCAACAGCGGCTGAAGCCATCGCGCGTGAAAGGGATGCCCGCGGCGAGTTCAAGGATATATTCGATCTATGCAACCGCGTCGATCCAGTAGCGCTCGGCCGTACAAGCTTGGAAGCGCTGGTTCGTGCCGGCGCCCTGGATTGCTTCAAAGCTAGACGTTCACAGTTGATCGCCGTTATCGACAAAGCTCTCCAAGGCGGGGCTGCCTCCGCGAAGGACAAGCGGAGCGGACAACTGAGCCTGTTCGAGGATCTGGATGCCCAGGACACCGCCCCAGCCGTGACCCTCCCAGACATCCCCGAGTTCCCGGAAAAGGAACGGCTGGCGATGGAGAAAGAAGTCCTCGGATACTACCTCTCCTCGCACCCGCTCGCAGCCCACGAAAGGCTGCTGAAGTCGTTTTGTACCCACAATGCAACAACGGCAAAACGACTCGCGAACCGCACCGACGTTTGGATGGGTGGGGTCGTGTCGTCGATCAAATTGGCTCATACGCGGAATCCGAAGCCTGGAAAACCATCGAAATACGCGAACTTCGATCTCGAAGACCTCGAGGGGATCGTGCGCTCCATCGCTTGGCCCGATATCTATGAAAAATTCGCGGACGTCATCCAGCCGGATGCCATCGTCTTGATCCGCGGCAGGATCGATAAACGGGGCGAAGAAGAGATCAACCTAATCGTTGATGAGGTCATTCCCATCCAGGAAGCTGACCAGAAATTCACATCCGGAATCCATATCCTGTTCGACGAGAACCGTCACTCAGAGACCATGATTCAGGATATCCAGGAAATCCTCCGAGGCTATCCAGGCGAGCGAGAGGTGACCATCTCCGTTCTCTTGTCAGGCGGCAGCACCGTCCATGTTCAAGCCGGCAAACAACGGGTCGCCATCGAGAATGAACTTCGACAAAGACTGGATGACCTCTTAGGCGAGCCCAGCCATCGTTTGATCTTCCACAAGCCAAAAGCAGGAAACGGCAGTGGAAACGGTAATGAGACTTATCGCAAGCGATGATCCCATTACCGATTGACCCGTACCTGACTGAAATCCGGTCGGCGATCCAGGCGTCTCCAATCGTCTTGATCGATGCGCCGCCAGGATCGGGAAAAACCACACGCGTCGCCCCCGCCCTTCTTGATTTGCTTCAAGATTATCAAGTCGCTTACCTGCTACAACCCAGACGCTTGGCTGCCCGCTCGGTCGCCGCCCGCATCGCTCACGAACAAGGAGAACAACTAGGGGCAAAAATCGGGTACTCCGTGCGATTCGATCGCCAGACGTCTCGCGACACTCGATTGATCATTGCGACGGAGGGAATTCTGGTCCGAAACCTTCAAGAAGATCCGACGCTGAGCAAGATTGGCTTGGTTCTATTGGATGAGTTCCATGAGCGATCACTCGATGCCGATCTGTTGTTGGCGATGTTGCGAAGGGTCCAGGAAGCAATCCGTGACGATCTCCGCATCGTCGTCATGTCTGCAACGTTGGACCGTGACTTCATGCGGGCAAAGCTCGGCGATGTGCCGGTCATTTCTGTTCCATCCAATCAGTATCCGGTCGCGATTCGTTATCGACCCCCGAGTCCGCAGATCTCCATGGTGGAACACATGGCCGAGACACTTGCAGACGTCGCAGATCGGCACTCCGGAGATATTCTCGCCTTCCTGCCAGGCTCCGGAGAAATACTCCGGTGCATTGACTTGTTAAAGACGCGCCGCTTGGATCGAGGCTTCGACTTGCTGCCTTTGTTCGGATCGATGCCGATCGAGGACCAAGTCAAGGCGATCGAGATGGGTTCACGTAGGCGAATTGTGGTTGCGACCAACGTGGCTGAGACATCACTGACGATCCCTGGTGTTCAAGTTGTCGTCGATAGTGGCCAGGCTCGTGTTCTCCGATTCTCCCCAGATGTTGGACTGGATCGGTTGGTCTTGGAGAACATCAGTTCGGCGTCCGCAACTCAGCGGGCTGGCCGTGCCGGCCGGATGGCGCCTGGAACCTGTTATCGACTTTGGTCCGAGGCCTCAGACCGTTCTCGTTCTCCGTTTCTCGAACCCGAGATACGCCGTGTAGATCTCGCCGGCGCCATGCTTGAGCTTTACGCATGGGGG
>JALOQW010000026.1 GCA_025459275.1 Pirellula sp. | reverse complement strand
ACCGGCGGTTTTCATTCCAGCGCATTGGTTGCACGACTCGAGGGGTTTCCATGCTCTGGAACCACCGATGACCATCGAGCTGACTCGAATGGTACGGAACCCCCAACCATTGAAGACTCAGGCATCGCGCTCACAAGTTATTCGTACGAGCGGCTCGATAGCCTCACGGGCTACGAAGCGGGAATGCCAAACCCAGGATTCTACGAACATGCATGGAGACAACGCCGGGAGTCGCGAGAGTATTCGCATCAAGCCTTGCTGATCCAATTGGTCGAGGAGCTACGAAATCGCAACCAGACAATCAGTACGGCGGACTTGGTTGCTATTGAGTCAACCGCGTGCGCTTTGTCCGCTCTCCGAGGTAGAAGCTTTGTTTGGCGCCGCGACCTAATCGATGCGGTTACCAGTGCACTTATCAAGGACGAGCTTGAGTATGGATGCGTCTCGCCGTTTATCGATGCAATACACGCGGTCTTGCGAGGAAAGAGGCGAGGTCGCTTGGCTTCGGGAACGCGACTTCCACCCCTCGTAATCGACATTCGAAGGCAACTGGAGGAAGCCAAACTGGAGATCAATCAGGGGGGGCGAACGGTTACGCTCGATCTGCTCCACGCAGAGGAACTCTCGAAAAGTCGATTGTTGCATCGCTTAAAGATTCTCGGCATCAGCGGCATGGATCGTATCCGCGGCACAGACTTTCTTGCGCGGGTCGATCTGACCAAACTGTGGGAAGAATGGCGAATACGTTGGAGCCATGACTTTGAGTCGACGTGTATCGAAGCTTCTCGGTATGGAACGACGCTCTCGGACGCGGTCAGCGCCAAGCTTTCTGAACTGGTTCGAACGTTCGATCGGGACGCAGCGAAATGCGCGGAGATCCTGGTACTAGCAGCCCAAGCGGGAGTACCGAACCTGACGGAAGATTTGGATCGACGTTTGAGGGATCTGATTCAAGAAGAGCCCCAGTTCCTCGGGGCAACCAGCGCCCTGGAGCACCTGCTGTTCCTTTTCTTCCATGACGAAGCTTTTGGCACGAATCATTCGCCTCAGTACGGTGTCCTGCTCGCGGAGGCGTTTGCCCGATCGTTGTGGCTGCTTGAGTCATTAGGACAGGCCGCAGGAGATGAGAGGTCGTTGCTTCGAGGTATGCAGGCTTTGTTGGAGACATGTGTTCGAGCAACGGATTCCCATCTGGATTGGATCGAACGCGGCGAGTTCGTGACGGTTTTGCAGCGTGTTGAAATGGATACCAAGAAGCCGGCTGCCGTCCGTGGTGCAGCTGCCGGGATACTGTGGACTTTGGGAGCGGCGGACGAGGAACAAGTGCTGGCGGACATGTTGCAGTTCACGTCGCCAGCGGATCTCGGAGATTTCCTTGCAGGCCTTTTTGCTTTGGCTCGTGAAGTTGCACAACGCCACGCCAAGCTCGTTCAGACGATCGATCGGCTTTTGATCGAATTCAGTCCCGAAGATTTCCAAACTTCGTTGCCATCCCTTCGATTGGCGTTCACTTACTTCACGCCGCGAGAAAAGCATCACATGCTTATGACCTTGTTCGATTCGCTAGGACTTTCGCGAGTCAAACCGCTTCAAGAGCTTCAGGTCGACGAGAAGACTGCAGCCCAAGTATTTGCCTTCGAAGAACACATTTTCGACATGATGACCAGATTCGGATTGCAGTCGCCAGACAGGAGGGCAACATGAGTGAGTCGAATCGTCAGGCTCGCTGGCGGCTTGTGATGGGCTCTGGATCAGAACAACTTTGCGGGGGGCTTGGAAAGGAGGACGAAGAGCGCGATCGTTGCTTGAGCTATCTCTACGACCGCGAGTATGGGCAAGGTCGCAACGTGCGGGGGGATAATCGAGGAGGCCTCGGGGAATCAAGTCTGGAGATTCCCGACTGGATCAATCATATCCACGAGCTGTTTCCCAAGAAGACGATTGAGCGTCTCGAAAAGGATGCAATCGAGCGGTATCAAATCGATGAAATGGTCACCAATCCCGACGTCATCGCGCGTGCCCAGCCGAACGCGACCCTGTTGAAGGCCGTGCTCAGAACAAAGCACCTGATGAATCAAGATGTCCTGAAAGCAGCCCAGCACTTGGTTCGAAAGGTTGTGGATGAGCTGATGAAGAAAATGGCCGTGGATATTCGAGATGCGTTTCAAGGAACATTGGATCGACGCAATCGTTCACAGTTGAAGATTGCAAAGAACTTCGATATCGAGACAACCCTGCGGCGCAATCTTAAAAACTACCAGGTCGACAGCAGACGAATCCAGATCCAGACTCCGTTTTTCTATTCACGTATCCGTCGACAAGTCGATCGTTGGCAACTGATCGTGTTGCTGGACGAATCGGGAAGCATGATGGACAGTATCATTCACTCCGCAGTGACCGCATCCATTTTCTATTCGATGAAGATGATGAAGGTGCATCTATGCATCTTTGATACATCGGTCGTGGACTTGACCGATCAATGCGTTGATCCAGTCGAAACACTTATGAAGGTCCAACTCGGTGGTGGCACTGATATTGGTCAAGCACTCGCGTATGGTGCAGAATTGGTGGAAAATCCACGGCGAACGATCGTCGTGTTGATTACCGATTTTTATGAAGGCGCACCGATTGAACGCCTCTATGCCGTAGCACGAAAGTTAGTCGAAAGCGGCGTGACTTGCCTTGGGCTAGCTGCTCTGGATGAACAAGCAAACCCAACTTACGATCAGAATGTTGCCGCACATTTAGTGCGAATGGGGTGGCACGTTGCCGCGATGACACCCGGCGAGTTAGCCAATTGGGTGGCAGAAAAGGTCCGGAGGTGATCGATGTCCCCGTCCCTTCGCGCCGATCTGCTCGCCCTTACACCTGACGACCTGGCGAGCCTTTCCAATCGTGGCATGGTAAAGCGGGCGCAAAAGGAACTTGAATCTGGTGAGATGCGTTTCACGATTCATGACGCCGATGGGAATCTTCGCTTCGAATGGTCCGATGGTATCTCCTGCGAGTTTCCAGCCGGAAAGTCGTTGCATGACGCGGTTTGCTCCAGTGGCACACTGGGAATCAGTCGACACATCATTCGTTCCGTCCTGGCATATCAAGCAACGATCAATCGCAGATTCGATGCTCGGATGACACCATCGGGATCGGAGTTCGATCTCCCGTCGGATCGGGTCGCAGAGGTCGTAGTCAAGCCAAGCGATACGTCATCTACGACAGGAGTATGGGATCCGGGAACCATTAGCGACGAAGACTTGTGCGCACACTTCCGAAAACCAGCGATTGCTCAGGCTCGGAAACGCTTTGGAGAAGGCTTGTTGGTCGAACTAATACGAGGTTCGAAGCCGGTTGCTCATTTTCTGGATCATGGCTGTACCGTTCGATTCATGGTGCCGGGTGATCTCCGCTACGTATCTGCAGACTGTGCCGATTCACTCTTGCCAACATGGGTTCCGCTTGCTGTCTGGGCCTTTCGCGAACTGCCGAAAGATCGTCTGTCTGGAATCGTCAGCCGTTCCACAACCGAGTGGCATACGCCCCAAAAAACGTTATCAGAACTCGACTCACTGATTGAAGGGCTGTTTCGTGATGGTCTAGAAGGGATTTCCGATGCTTGGCAGCAACGCTGGACCCGCATGGAAAGTTCGCTTCGAACCGAGGGACTGGTCTGGCCCGCCGAGTTGGTCACGGATCTCTTGCAGCAATGCGAAATGTACAAACAGCACGACGCGAGATTCGAGCCACGGCAGGTCGTTCAGTTGCTTGGCGAATTGACTGCCCGCACTCGCGCGATTCAAAACCAACCGGCTTCGGTTCCGCAGCCATTGATTCGAGGAACCCTAGCCGATCGTGCGCATGAAATCTCAGGAGGAAGGATGATCGGAGTGGGGCTTGGCGTCCGCCGCGGAAAGAAGCACACGACGATATCAGCTTTTCTGCAGGATGCGGACTCAGGAAACCTGGCGGCGGTCGAGCGAACATTTTCCGATCCAGATCCGCAGAGTGGCGAACAGCCTCGGTCCTTTGCCGACTTGGCGGGAACAATTCTCGTTCGAGGAGTCTCGCTTGCCAATCTTGCCATGTCGCAACTGCTCCTGAAATCAGGCAAGCGAACTCCGGGAGGCCAGCTCATTCTTCCGCGAATGGCTTCGAACCTTGTGACTCACCCTCAGAATTTTCAGTGGGAACAACTGAAGCCACCGTTCGCGGTCGAGAGTTTCACACAGCTTTCCGGACGATTGGATTCTCTTCCTCCTTCTTGCCTGCGTCCAAGACGATGCACGGAAAATCTTCACGTCATTTCTGTGCTCGGAGCGGAAGGAACCTGTTTCGACATTGCCAATCAAGAACTCACTGCGCAAGTGCGAGACACAATGGGAGGGGTCGCGGAACTAATCCATCCATATCACAATCGCGGCGAGCTTGGGTTCAATCATCTCTTGCGGATCTTGATGGAACGCGGGAACGAGCTTCGCTTTGTTTCAGGGCACTTTCGCATTCGCAACAGACGGCTACAGATCAGGCCGGTGGCACTCGTGCTCGATGGTCCCAACGGACGGCAAGGAATTCTTCCTTATGTAGTCGACGCGTTTAATGAAGAGAACAGAGAGCCTTCGGCGGCGCGTGACTCTGTTTCTCAAGATCTTCAAAGTCGCGGTCATCAACCTTGCACACATTTAGCCGACTATCTTGCAGAGCTGGAAGACCAACTTGCCGAACTCGCAATTAGAGGATTGAAGAGTGCATGGCCAGCAGCGTGGGAGGAGTTGGCCAAGAGAGGCCAGCATCTTGGCATGGTTCGGTGGACTCAGCCTGTGTCTGAACTGGCAGAATCCCTTGCGAACCGGTCGAACAATCTCCGCTGGACTTGCACTCCTGCGATTCGGATGATCACGGAGCTATGCCTTCTCTGCCGCTTGGCAAGTGAATAGCGTTGGCGGCACGTCGCATCATTTCTGTTTGAGAAGGAGGCTCCACGCTGGCAAGCAGCGTGAAGGCCGTAGTATCGATGTCGGTTCGGGTGTGATGCTAGTTGCCAGCAGCTCCGTCTGGTGGCTGCTTGAGACGTACCATCAACACGGGAGTCGACTCGTCCTTGCCATGGTGCAGCAACGCAGGCGCTTCGTCTTGGGTCAGGTTCTGAATTCCCGTTTCCAAGGAGCAGTTCGTGTTCTTGCCGTCGGCGAATCCGATCGCAACCTTTTGGGTGTCTGGATCGAGCATGCCCTTTAGCGAACGCGAAACTTGCGTTGATTCGTTGTACCAAGTGCCGGCGAGTACCCCTTGCTTGTTGATTGCCAGTTCGACCATCGACTGCGAATCTTCGACACCTTCGCGTGTCATTGCGAAAGTGCCGAGTGGCAGCCATTCGCTATCGTCGACTTGTGCCGGAGCGGATTGCGCTAACGTGTTCGACTGAGCTGCATACTCCGCAGGTGTCCCAGCTGCTTGTCCATCGACATAGACGACATTGTTCTCGTAGTAAACATTGCCACCGGTTCCGTATGCATAGTACCTCGGCTGAGCATTCGCCAAGCTCGCTCCCATGAAACTACCCACGGCAGCATAACTTGCGGCACTCCAGCCGTAGTAGGGGCCACGTGCCGCCCAGCCTGCGTGGTAGTCGTAGCCACCAACGACTCCACGACGATAGGCACCACTGGCGTACGGAGCTGCGTAACGGTCGCCGGTATTGAGACGAACTTGATCGCCCGTGGCATGATGATTGGCAACCCATGCTTGCTGGTTCTTGTTGTAGTCGACGGAGTTTCCTACGTTGACGTTGCCGATGTTGACATTGGTGTTGCCGTTGTTGCGAACGCCAACTCCCTCGACATTGTTCTGATTGATTTGATTTCGGTTGCCGTTGGCGAGATTGTTGGTCTTGTTCAGATTGGCCCCGCCGACTTTTGCTCCTGAGCGATCTCCCGTGCCGAGAAAATCATTGAGTTGGGCTGAAGTGGCTCCGCCTCCAGGGCGACCAGCAGCGTTGGGTCGATCAGCAGCGTTGGGGCGATCGCGATTGAATGCCCCGCTGTTGGGACCTCCAACGCCGTCTGCCGAAGGTCGCTGGAAACCGCCGTTGGGTCGTTCGTTTGGACGTCCGCCGGCATTCGGTCGAGCGGCATTCGGTCGAGAATCATTTCCACTCGGACCACGCCCCGCGTTCGAAGGCCTATCGCCTCCCCCGCTTCCCATGGGAGGGCCCTTGGGTTTCGACATGGCAGGACCAGCACTCGCACGGCCTTCGCCTGGCCCAGAAGGCCTTGGAGCGGAGTGCCCGGCGGCTCGACCGCCAGCACCACCTCCTCCTCCGCCACCACCACGTCCACCACGTTGAGCAAACGCTTCGTTGCTGAGAAAAATCGCTGCGCTGAAGCCGACGGCGCAAAGCATCCAACAGTAAGTTCTTCTTGACATCGTTTGTCTCACTTCTTCGAGGTTTCGTCTTGAGCTTTGCGAACGATGGTCACTTCCTCCGAATCGGGAAGAAGTTCACCATCGATTTCCCGGCCAACAGATTTCCATGTGCAATGATTGTCATCAATGTAGGTTAGGACATTGACGGCGGCGCCTTTCGAACCATCGGGCAAGGTGTAACTTGCGCGAAGGGTGTAACGATTTCCTGACTGGCTCCAAGCGTCTTCCCCAAAACCGCCATTGGAATCAAATGTCCAAGATCGGATGGAGGACTTGGATGGGTCCCAGGCGATGACTTGCATGCCTGAGAGTTCGCTGTCTGCGTCCGACGTGTTCCTAAATGAACGGATAAGAAAAGCATCGTTCTTGCTGAAGTGACAGTTGAACTCGATTGCCACTTTTTCACCTTCGTTGGTCCACTCTCCAACGAGCCAGTCCAACGTGGCGAGGGGACTATCTGCTTTAGCGGAGTCACTTCTTGCTTCTGCGGCAGATTGTGGTTGTTGGGCGATAGCAATGGTCCAACCAATGGCCATGCCCATCACGGTTAACCCCAGAGCGATTGGTACTCGTGCTCTCATCGTCGTTCCGTTTCATGAAAAGTAGCGAGAAGAAATTTGTGTGGATTTGGAGTGTAGGCATCGATCCAACACCATCGTGCGGCGCAGCGCCGATCGAAATGTAAAACAGGGCCTGCGCTTTAGATGCTCCGCAGATTGTACTTCGAACGACAACTTAAGCGACTCGAATTCCGATGAGCCGAGCAAAATGCGAGCCGAGTAAATTGAGGAAGGCCTCTGACGGGGTTGACAATCCCACGTGCCGGACGGACGTTGTTGTTAGTGAACGAAACTTCCCGAAGCGTTCCGGCTGGCGAGAACTCCTTTTCTATTGGTTCGCCGGTTTTTCATCTTGGCATTCACCCTAAAGGGACATTCTGTGAGATTGCGAAATTCACTCGTCACGGCTGCATTCGCTCTAACGTTTGCCATCCTTAACGTCGACTTCAGTATCGCTCAGAAAAGCGAAGAATATGTTCCCGAGACAACCGGTGAACCGGGTTCACCCGCGGCAACCACGACCATCGATGGCAAGCGTTTACCGCCGCCCGTTCCAAAATTTGGCGGCGTCATCAACAACGGCGCGCTGCAATCGAAACCGTGGTGGTCACCGCGCGTCGTACCTCCGAAAGAAGCACCGAATGTTCTGCTGATCATGACCGACGATTCCGGCTTCGGAGTTCCCAGCACGTTCGGTGGAGTCATTCCAACACCAGCCCTTGATCGCGTTGCGATGAGCGGGTTACGATACAGCCAGATTTGCTCCACAGCGCTATGCTCACCAACTCGCGCAGCCTTGCTCACAGGACGAAATCATCATGGCGTTGGTTTCGGGGTGATCTCGGAACAGGCCACTGGCTTCCCAGGCTACGACAGCATCATCACGCGCGATAAAGCCACGATCGGCCGTGTCTTGAAGGAGCATGGTTACGCGACTTCATGGTTCGGAAAGAACCATAACACGCCCTCGTTTGCAGCAAGTGAAGCGGGTCCCTTCGATCAATGGCCGATCGGGATGGGATTCGACTATTTTTATGGCTTTCTCGGCGGCGATGCAAACCAATGGGAGCCCAATCTGTTTCGAAACACGACCCAGATCTATCCCTTCGAAGGGAAAGAGGGCTGGAACCTGACGACGGCCATGGCGGACGACGCGATCGACCATCTTCATAAACTTAACCAGATCGATCCTAGTAAGCCGTTTTTTGTCAAGTTCGCTCCGGGTGGGACCCACGCTCCACACCATCCGACCAAAGAATGGGTGAAGAAAATTCAGGACATGCACCTGTTCGACAAAGGCTGGAACGAATTGCGTGAAACCATCTTCAGTAACCAGAAGAAGCTCGGTTTGATTCCACTGGACTGTACGCTCCCGCCATGGCCAAACGACATTATCAAAGCTTGGGATCAATGCTCTGCGGACGAAAAGAAGCTGTTCATCCGGCAAGCCGAAGTCTTTGCGGCCTACGCCGCATACACCGACCACGAAATTGGTCGCGTGATCCAGACGGTTGAAGACCTGGGTAAGCTCGACAACACGCTGATCATCTACATCAACGGTGACAATGGAACGAGTGCAGAAGGCGGGCCGACCGGCACGCCGAATGAAGTTGCGTTCTTTAACGGGCTCAGTGTCCCCGTCGAGGTCCAACTCGCGAAGTACTACGACGACTGGGGAACCGAGAAGACCTACAATCACATGTCGGCGGGTTGGTCGTGGGCTTTCAATACCCCATTCAGTTGGTTCAAGCAGAATGCCTCGCAACTTGGTGGCGTGCGACAAGGCATGTGTGTTTCGTGGCCAGCCCGAATCAAAGATCAAGGCGGTCTGCGCGAGCAGTTCGTGCACGTCATCGATGTCATGCCGACCATCCTTGAAGCATGCGGAATCACAGCCCCCGAAGAAGTCGATGGCATCCAGCAAGCTCCGTTGGATGGAGTGAGCTTCGCTTACACATTTGATGTCAAGAACGCAAATGCACCTTCTCAGCACAAGACACAGTATTTTGAAATGATGGGCCAATACGCGCTTTATCACGAAGGCTGGTTACTGAGTACCAAAGTCAATCGGGCACCATGGGAAGCATACGGACCGGCCAATACGGACCCTTTGAACAACCAAGTACTCGAGCTCTTCGATCTGACCAAGGACTACAACCAGACGGAGAACCTTGCGTCCAAGTATCCAGACAAAGTCAAGGAGCTGAAGGACAAGTTTGTTGACGAAGCTCGCAAACATCAAGTCTTCCCGATGGATGCATCCGTTGCGGCTCGCATCATCACTCCAAGACCGAGCATCACCGCTGGTCGATCGGAGTTTGTCTATCGCAGGCCAATGACCGGTTTGCCGCAAGGGGATTCTCCGTCCTTGCTTGATTCTTCCTACACGATTACAGCGGAAATCGACGTACCGAAAGAGGGCGGTGAAGGGATGATCTTGACCTCGGGTGGCCGCTTCGCAGGTTACGGCTTCTACTTACTCAAAGGCAGACCAGTATTCCTTTGGAACTTGCTCGACCTGAATCGGGTTAAGTGGGAAGGAAGTGATGCGCTTTCACCGGGCAATCACATCCTGGAATTCGAATTCGAATACGATGGACTGGGAATAGGCACGTTGGCGTTTAACAACATGAGCGGTCTTGGTAGTTCAGGTACCGGCACACTCAAGGTCGACGGCAAAGTTGTTGACACAAAGAAGATGGAACGAACCTTGCCAATGATCCTGCAATGGGACGAGTCCTTCGATATCGGTTCCGATACGCTGACCGGAGTTAACGACAGCGATTATCTTCCCCCGTTCCCGCTAAACGCCAGGCTCAACAAACTGACGATCAACGTCAACCGTCCCAAAATGTCTCCCGAAGACATCAAGAAGCTGGAATCCGCCATGAGAAACAACAAAGTCAGCGAGTAAATGAGACCCTCAATGGGGTGTCGCAGGAGTGCTTGCAGTCGCAATCGCATTTGCGGAAAACAGTTAAGCAAAGTCGGCGTCGGTCGTTCGCTGGTCGCTGTGTTTGTGGTCGGAGGCAATGACGTAATAGAGAGCCGGAACGACGAAGAGGGTGAACATTGTTCCGATCGCCATTCCTGCGACGAGCACAATGCCGATGCTGTTTCTGGCTTCAGCCCCCGGTCCAACCACCAGAACTAACGGGAAGTGCCCCAACACCGTTGCGGCTGAGGTCATCAAAATGGGTCGCAAACGCGTCTTTGCCGCCTCAATAATCGCTTGTCCCTTCGACATCCCTCCTTCTTGCAAGTGATTCGCAAACTCAACGATCAGGATACCGTTCTTGGCGACAAGCCCCACCAACGTAATCAAGCCGACTTGGGAGTAGATGTTGATCGTTGTCCAACCCGTAAAGGTCCAAGCCAAGGCGCTGGAAATCGCAAGGGGGACACTCCCTAACAAGACGATGAGCGGATCTCGAAAGCTGTGAAACTGAGCCGTCAGAGTGAGATAGATCAATATCAATGCGAATCCCATGGTGACGACAAAGGCGGCTCCCTCGGTTCGAATCTGCCTCGACTCACCGCCGTAATCAATCTTTGCATCGGCTCCGAGCACGTCGCGAGCAATCGCCTCCAAATCGTTCATGCCGTCCGCTTTCGTCATCCCTTCGGCCACACTCGCTGTGAGACGCAGACTGTTCTGCTGTTGGAAGCGCTGCAGCGATCGTGGTGCAACCTGCGGATTGATCGAAACGAATGACGAAACAGGGATCATTTGTGACTCTGCATTCGAGCCACCGGGGACAGGCGATCGAACTTTCAAATCGAGTAAGGAAGCTGCGTCTTGGCGAGATTGTTCTTCTAGTTGCGGGATAACTTGATAGTTCCGATTGAAATAATTGAACCGATTGACATAAGCACCACCAAGCAAGACACCGAGTTCTCGACCAACGGCCGCGAGATCCATTCCCAAGTCAGCGACTCGCATCCGATCGACTTCGACGATGGCTTGAGGCAAGTCGACTTTGAGATCACTATCGACGTATCGGAAACGTCCCGATGCGTACCCCTTCGAGATGATCTCTCTGGCTTGAGGGCCATACTCCTCTACGGGGCGATCGGTTTTGACAATCAACTCGACGTCCGAACTGCCGGCGCCTGGTAACGAACTAGGGAGCCCAGGAAAGGCCTTGAGGCTCGTCGCATCAGCGACCCTTTCATAGACATCGTTAAGCAATTCCTTTGTGGTTCGCGAACGTTGATCAAAATCGACCGTTCGGATTCCACCGAAGCCTCCACTGGATAACGCGACCGCCCAAACGTAATCGACTTCCGGTATGGTCAGTAGTTTCTTGGAAAGCTGTCGTATGGACTCCGCAGTGGCTTCGAGTGAGGCATCCGGAGCAGCTTGGATTCCTATGGAAATGTTGCTTTGGTCTTCGACAGGTGCCAATTCACGACCGCTTTGTAGGTAGAGTGGCCATGCAAAGCAAGTTATCATCAGAGTCATGGCGATCAGAGCCCATCGGATCTGAACGGCGAACTGGACAGCTGCGCCATACACCTCCTTTAACCAGTCGAAGAATCGATTGGTTTGCCGCGATAACCAGCTTTCACGTCCCGAGGGACGAATCAGGTATGCGCTCATGATCGGAGACAAGGTGATGGCAGCAAAACCGGAAACGATCACCGCAGCTGCGAGCGAGAACGCAAATTCCCTAAACAGCATGCCTGTCAATCCTGTTTGAAAACCGATCGGAGTATAGACAACGGCCAGCGTGATCGTCATCGCAATGATGGGGCCCACCAGTTCTCGAGACCCCATCACCGCGGCCCGAAGACGCGATTCTCCGTTTTGCACGTGACGCTGAATGTTCTCGACAACAACAATCGCATCGTCGACGACCAAACCTACCGAGAGTACGATCGCGAGGATGGTCAGCAGGTTGAGACTGAAGCCCATGAGGTACATGAGCAAGGCTGCTCCGATCAACGACACGGGCATGGCAATCAACGGAACCAATGCAGTACGGATGGAACCAACAAACAGAAAGACTACGAAGCCAACGATCAAAATCGTTTCGAATAGCGTCTTGCCGATTTCCGTCAAGGCGTCCTCCATAAAGCGTGTTGCATCGAAAGCGACATTGGCCTTGAGATGTTCCGGTAAGGTGCCGCGAAGGTCATCCAGTGCAGCCCGTAATCTTCGTGAGACATCGATTTCATTGACGCCAGGCAAGGGCCAAACCGAAACGTAAACCGCATCGTGTCCTTTGTACATCGCCACGGCGCCAGCCTCTTCGGCACCGAGCTCGACCCGTGCGACGTCCTTCAGACGAATCGTTCCTGTTGGCCGCTGAATCACGACCAACTCCTCAAACTCTCTCACCGACTTAAGGTCCGTGTTGGTAACCAAGTCCACTTGACTGTCCTCGTTCTTGACCCGCCCAATCGCCGCCAAGAAGTTGTTTCGCTGTAGGGCGGAGAAGACTTCACCTGCGGTCAGATTCAGTTCCGACAGTCGCTGCGGAAGGATCCAGATGCGCATCGCTGGGAGCCGCCCCGCTTCCACACCGATATTCTGGATCCCATCCACGGTGGAGAGTTGAGGCTGAATGTTTCTGCTGATCCAGTCGGTGATTTGGGAGATATCCCATTCATCCGACGTGAAGCTGATATACATGGACGCGTTCGGACGATCCGCGCGCTGGATGAAGACCGAAGGAGGTTCCGCATCATTGGGCAATTCTCGTCGAATCTGTTGAAGCCGAGCGTTGACTTCGGTGAGCGCTTGAGTGCTGCTGTGGTTCAGCTTCAATCGTACCGTTACGGTACTCGAACCCGCGGTACTCGATGACTCGATGTAATCGACTCCTGCAATGGACGAGACGGCTCGTTCGATAGGTACCGTCAAGAAACCACGAATCGTTTCCGCGCTGGCTCCAATGTAAAACGTTCGAATGGTGATGGAGGTGCTTTCGAACCTCGGGAACTGCTGAATCGGCAGCAGAAAAATAGCTCGCAGCCCAACCAGCACGATCGCCAAATTGACTACGAGAGCGATGATGGGATAGCGCAGGAACAGGTCAGTGATCGATTTCACAGCGGCTTAACTCCCGCCATCCACAGAGGTCGCAGACGCACTATCGAGCAACGTTTCGCGGACGGCGAGGTTCGGTCGAAGCTTGAAAGCACCCTGAGAGACAATGCGATCTCCGACGGACAAACCTTCTTGGACGACCACGAGATTACCGATGGATTGCGAGGTCTTGATAAACCGCTGCACTGCCCGATCCACCCCTTGCTCATCGGTAATTACGGTGTAAACGTACGAGCCCTCGGGGGAACGAAGAATCGCTGATGATGGGATCACGGCTCCCTTCAGCTTAGGACCATATTCGACGAAGACGTTTACTGAATCATTAGGAGATAAGCGTTGTTCGGGTACCTTGCATTCCGCGCGGATCATCAGGTTGCGCGTGATTCGGTCCGACCGCGTGTCAACCGCAATGACGGTCGCCTCAAGTTGTTCTCCTTTCGCATCCACCCTCACCGTTTGGTTCTTGTGGATGAAGGAGGAAATCGACTGAGGGATGGCAAAATCGACGTACATGTCATCGCCTGTGCCAGTAAGCGTCGTGAGCTCAACCCCTTCGAGCAAGTATTGACCGACAGATAAGTTGATCAACCCAACTCTCGCATCGTACGGAGCCTTGAGTGTTCTGCGGTCAATGATGGCGTTCAGTCGCTCGATTTCCGCTTCGGCGCTGTCTTTGTCGAATTGACTTTGCTCCAATTCCTGACTTGAAATCGCGCCCGACTCACTCAATGTCGAGAATCGCTTCAGCGCGCTCGTAGCCATTTGCAATTTGGCTTCGGCGGCTTTCCGCGACGCGGTTTCAACGCTGCTGTCCAGTTCGATTAGTATTTGCCCTTCCTTCACGAGCTCCCCTGATTCGATGTGGACGGCGGTGACTCGGCCGCTGGCTTCGGTCCGTAGCGTCATCCATTTCGGGGCGACGATTGTGCCGATCGTCGTCGTGGAAAGTTGGAATTCCGTTTCCTCCACATTGACGATCCCGACCGACTCGACGACTTCCGGAGGCGGAGGTTGATTCTTTTTAGCTTCGATTTGCCGCGACTTGTACGCGAGGAGTCCCCAGCCAATGCCCGCGGTCGCCGCGAGAACGAGGATCGAGCCAATCAACGTGGGAAGGAAATGACGGAACTTCATGCCTAGGTTGGAAACGGGGCTTCGGAGGCCTTTTCGCCACGAACTTACTATTCTCCAAGGATACCATGACAGAGGGCGATTACTTTGTGTCAATTTGTATAAATTCCGGATCGCTACGTCGACATTTCGCTGTCTAGAAGCCTTCAGGTTAGACGCTTGCGATTCGCTAAAGGGACGTTATGCAGAACCCCATCATTTTGACTGCCACTCCCGATGATTGCTAATGAAATTCACGCCCGTTCTTTTTGCGATGGTTTTTTTACTTCGTTGGCTTCATTCGCGCGAGGGGATCTGCTGCTGACCTACAGCGTCGGCAACAGTCTGACCTATGACATTCAGTACCTTTCTGGACTGGATGATTTGTCGGTAGGAGAAGCATCACCCGTGTTGTCCGGGTACCACATTATGTGCGCTCGGCCTCTTACCTATATCGTTCAGAACCCAAGTGAAGTCTGCATCACACCGCCCGCACAGTTCGGAACTTTGAGATGTAGTGGATCTTGCCAAAGATCCTGAATCTCATGGAAGTTTGGCAACTTCCACTACATTCGTTGAGCGGTATTGTGCTTAAACGTTGAAGGCCCAGATTGAAGGCCGTTGCTCAGCCAGCCAAGTGGTTGAGAACTTGAAGAACGCCGTTGAGGTGCGCCATGCGAGGCCCGTAGCGGTCTAGGAAATCCGAGAAGATGTATTCGCTCTCAGCCAAGTCTTCTTTCGAATCCTCGACTTCGTCGGCCATGCGTTGAAGGAAGTCGGTTTGGACTCCAGAGAGGGTCTCTAATGCCGCCTTGCATGAACGGACCAAATGCGGATGGGCATTTCGCCATTGGGCAATTTCGTTTTGCCGCTGCGAATTCGCCTGATTGGTGCTCTGCAATACTTGCTTGTTCACCTGCAGCAACTGTTCGATCAACTGGTTCTGGCGATGCTGCACTTCGACCAACTGCCGGGTCAATGCTATCAATGTCGTAGCCATATCCGTGGGACGCTGTTCTCTTGCCTGGGGGCTGGTGGCGTCGGCCGATACGTTGATCGAAAAAACGGGCGAAAACTGACCGGGATCGTTTGACATGATGTTGTGTGGAAAAGGCGATAAGCGGGCAAATCGACCAAGTCAGTATAATCATTCTGGATCTCCTAAGTCGAGTCTTTGGCACCGGCACGTGTCTTCGAAAGGTCGAAAAACACCTAATAAACTGGGAGGATTGTGCCGAGAAATCCGGTTGAAACTATTTGGATTGGATGTCAGCCATACGGAAGGTCGAAGCTAGGTTACCAACTTCGCGATTTCCCCCGTCGATCCACCTCTCGAAGCGGTATTGCATGGACGTATCGTCTCAGCCTTCGGATATCGCACTCGGTTTCGTGGCCGTACGCCAGCGGACTCCGCACGGGTTTTTTGGTGGTTACCTCGTCATCAATGCAAGAGCCCGCCCGCTGGAGTTTCATTGCACTCTACCGGTACAACCGACTCGGGCTCAACAGATCCTGTTTGGTTCGACTCTGACCGAATACCTTTGCGGCGAAGTCATTGCCAAAGCGTTACTTCAGAAATCCACAGCGAAACCCCAGGTGGTACTAACCGACTGCAAAAGCGTGTTGGCGGTCCGGCATTGGTTGGAGCAACCGATCCTTTTTGTGGAATCGGATTCGATGCCGACGAGCAGCGAGGACGATTTCGACATTCCAGCTTACGAGCGCTCTGAATTGCAGTATTCGCGTCGAGTCATCTCAGGCATCACCTTTAGCTGCCTGGCTGCGTTCGAACGCGACTTGGATCATCTGAAGGTCATCGAGCAACTCTCGGATCTGATTGATTTCGTCGAACCTTTCACTCGGATTGTGGAAGCGTTATCCGAAGCACACCCCAGGACGAGGGCAGCTTGATCACCATGGACGAGACTCCCTCTCCTGGTTCCTGTCAGGAGGTTCCTTTCGCGAAGGCTTGGAACCTGAATGATTCGATCCCTTGCGTTGAGTTTTCTTCCGACTCATGGTATCGCGAGACTTCCAGCGAAGATCAACCAGCATTCACCATCCAGTTCTTACCATCGCCACCGAGGGTACTTGGATTCACGTTCCCTGATGCTCCATGGGTAAAAACGTGGCTGTCTGGTAACCAACGACAGCCAGCAAAACCGTC
Organism: Pirellula sp.; assembly: GCA_025459275.1. GTDB lineage: Bacteria > Planctomycetota > Planctomycetia > Pirellulales > Pirellulaceae > JBKCUI01. The sequence continues at coordinate 1,742 of JALOQW010000026.1, read as the reverse complement.
CAAGTCTACTTCGGAGCATTCTGTTGTTCAGAATTTCGAAGACCAACGCCCCAAAAGGGGACGGCGATTGTCGAGGATGCGCCCCCCCAAGGACCTCGTTCGATTAGAGGATCGGCTCTATTATTTGCTCCAGCCACCACTGGAAACGATTGTCCAGAATGCGAAATTGACTTTCCCATTTTCCCCCTTCCCTTACCAAATGGATGGGATCGCGTTCTTGTTCCCTCGCCGCGCGGCGGTCTTGGCGGATGAGATGGGATTAGGCAAAACGATGCAGGCGATTACAGCCATTCGAATGCTGCTGCTCGCTGAGGAGATGAGCAGCGCCCTTTTGATATGTCCGAAACCCTTGGTATCCAATTGGGTGCGTGAGTTTCGGATGTGGGCACCTGAGATCCCGGTTGCGGTCATCGAAGGGGACTCAAGCAAGCGCGCATGGGTTTGGTCCAACCCACAGGCCCCTGTCAAGATTGCGAACTACGAGTTACTGATTCGAGATTGGGAGATCATCCAGAACGCGTCACTGCATTTTGATCTGGTCGTGTTGGATGAAGCGCAGCGTATCAAGAATCGGACCAGTGCCACCAGTGAAATTGTTCGTTCGATTCCAAGGAGTCGTTCGTGGGCCTTGACGGGTACCCCCATCGAGAATTCTGTCGAAGATCTCGTGAGCATCTTCGAATTCCTGGCGCCGGGTCATTTGAGAGATGACATGCATCTTCGATCACTGGGGCAAGCCACGCGCGACTACATCCTGCGAAGAACCAAAGACAAGGTTCTCGACGACATGCCTCCCAAACTGTACCGAAACGCTGACCTGGAACTCACACCAGATCAGCGATGCAGTTACCGATCCGCCGAGGAAGAGGGGGTTATTCATTTGGCAGAAATGGGTGAGTCGATCACTGTGCAACATGTGTTCGAGTTGGTGCTTCGATTGAAGCAGATCTGCAACTTCGATCCGGCCACAGGTTCCAGCAGTAAATTGGAGCGACTCGAAGCCGACCTGGAAGAGATCGCCGCCAGCGGCCAGAAGGCGATTGTATTTAGTCAATGGGTCGAGACCCTGGATACCCTCGCGGGACATCTTCATCGTTTCAAACCAGCGCAGTATCACGGCCGTATCCCTTCCTCTCGGCGGGACGCGGTGATCGATCAATTCCGCAACGATCCCAAAAGTAGTGTGATCCTGATGAGTTATGGTGCAGGGGCGGTGGGATTGAATCTCCAGTTTTGTCACTACGTCTTCTTGTTCGATCGATGGTGGAATCCAGCTGTCGAGGATCAAGCGATCAATCGGGCGCATCGTCTCGGGGTTAAGCAACCCGTTACGGTCACGCGAATGATGGCAGTCGATACGATCGAACAGCGTATTGATGAAGTGCTTTCACAGAAGCGAGAGCTGCTTCATACGTTGTTTGCCGAAGCAGGCACGCCAGGCAATCTGGGCTTGAATCGGCAAGAGATCTTCGGCCTCTTTGGGCAGACGCTCCTTGATCAGGTCGATTTTTTCACGGACCGCCAGTGCGGCAAAATCGATATCCTGCCCCCAGTTGAAGGAAACCAGTACCGTGCTGCGGCCTTCGCGCGAAACCGATTCGACCCGTTTCAAACCCGCGACCGAACCGATCGACTCTTCGATGGGCTTGGTAATCAGGGTCTCGATTTCTTCGGGGGCCGCGTTCAGGTATTCCGTAACGATCGTAATCTGCGGGAAGGAAACGGGCGGAAAAAGTTCCTGG
>JALOQW010000297.1 GCA_025459275.1 Pirellula sp. | reverse complement strand
TCGCGATGTGATGCTTGAGTCTGCGACGACATCCTTCCAGTTGCATCTCCAAGTTCCCTTCGACCAATCGGTGCGTTACTTCAACGCCTCATTGATTGCTTCGGCCCCAATGGTAGCTGTCTCGGCCAATGCTCCTTACCTGTTCGGCAAAGATCTATGGGACGAGACGCGCATTCCGTTGTTTGAGCAATCGGTGGCACTCGGACACGACACTCCGCAGAGAGTAACGTTCGGTTCTGGTTATGCACAACGTTCGCTCGAGGAAATCTTTCTAGAGAATATGGCAGACCATCCGGTGCTATTGCCGTTGGCATTGGACGAGATGTCCGACCGCTTGGCCCATGTCCGCCTGCTCAACGGCACCATTTGGCGATGGAATCGACCCTTGATCGGTTTCGATGACGATGGCACCCCGCACCTGCGTATTGAGCATCGAGTCATGCCCGCAGGCCCGACCATGATCGATATGGCTGCCAACATGGCTTTCTATTACGGCATGCTGGAGTGGCTGGTACACGAGCCATCGCCGCCGGAATCGATTCTCCCGTTCCGTGATGCTGAGGAGAATTTTTATCGTGCAGCGCGTATCGGGCTGGACGCCGACATCCGCTGGCTGGATCTGCGATCGCATCCGATCCGAGAGTTGATTTTGCAAGAATTGATTCCGCGTGCGGCGGCCGGCTTGAAACATCTTGGGGTGGATGAGTCCTTGGCATCTCGGATGTTACGAATCATCGAAGCTCGTGTTCGCACTGGGCAGAACGGAGCCATATGGCAGCGTCGATTCGTCGAGCATCACGGACGCGATTTTGGCGCAATGCTTCGCGCGTACCGCGAGCATCAACAACGGGGTGAGCCCGTTCATACATGGTCGCTGAATGCCGCGAGCTCTGTTCGGATGAAGCCATCATTCCTTCGGATCGAAGATCGGCTTCCTGAAGGGCTCCTGGATGCCAACTGCCATGAACTTGCAGATGTGCTCGGTCAACCGACGTTGATCCATTTGGAGGGACGCAAGCCCGATCGCTTGTTTGTATCTCTCGTGCTTCACGGCAACGAAGATGTCGGATTAAAGGCCATCCAGAAGGTTCTCCGAAAGTACCCAGGGAACGCTCTGCCACGGTCTTTATCTCTGTTGATTGGTAATGTAGAGGCCGCTCGTCACGGTGTGAGACGAATGGATCATCAACCCGACTACAATCGCGTTTGGCCTGGTACGGATCGGGAGGACACGCCGGAGCACGCGGTCATGCGTCATGTGATGCGTGAGATGAAGGATCGTTCCCTCTTTGCTTGCATCGACCTGCACAACAATACAGGTTGGAATCCCATTTATTCGTGTATCTGTCGACACGATTACCGCACGCTGCAATTGGCATCCTTGTTTGGAAGGACAGCGGTTTATTTTCAACGACCGTTGGGAGTTCAGACAATGGCATTTGCGTCCCTTGCACCTTCGGTTACGTGCGAGTGCGGCAAGGTGGGGGATGAGACGGGTGTGGAGATGGCGGCTCAGTTCATCGATGCGTGTCTCCATTTATCCGAGATTCCAAATCATGCCCCAGCCGATGGAGATCTGCATCTCTTCCATACCCTTGCGACGTTGTACGTTCCTGAGCGTATCGCCTTCGAGTACGGACCGAAAATCGATTCGGCGCAACTCGAGGTCGATTTGCGGTTGAGGTCCGATTTGGATCACTGCAATTTTCAAGAGCTCTCGCCGGGATTGGAGATTGGGTGGTGTCGTTCGCCCTCGACCTTGCCCCTCGCGGTGATCGAAGAAACCGGACGAGTATGTACAGAGGAGTACTTGAAGCTGGAACATGGGGCGATTTCGTTATCTCGAACCGTGATTCCCGCCATGTTGACCTGCAATCCGGCGGTGGTCCGTCAAGATTGCTTGGGATATTTGATGGAACGGATGCCGATCGAACCAAAGTTGTGACGCAGGAAACAGGGGACTCACGTCCCCCGCTCGCCAAGGACAGCCCATCCACGGCCTCGACGGCGGTGGCTAAGGTCCCGGCGATTGGAGGGTGCGCGAACAAGATTCTTGTGGTGGCTGAGGGTTCGACTATGCTGGAGCCTGGAAAATTGCTTGTTCTTAGAGCGATTTCATTCTCCTTGCTGGTTTCCTGATGTCCAATCCAAAAGCCAACGAGTCAGTGACTGACAAATTTGTTCGAAAGGTCGCTCAATTCGTAACTTTTCGAGTGGATGGTCAGGCGTACGCGTTTCGCATCGATCAGATTCGAGAGATCGTCATCTTGAATCAAGTGACTCGTATCCCTCAAGTTCCTGATTACGTCGAGGGGGTAGCCAATTTGCGGGGATCGATTATTCCGATCATCAACTTGCGAACCCTGTTTGGTTTGCCAACGAAATCGCTCGACTCCGATACTCGAACCATTGTCGTTCACGTCGGAGAGAAGTTGGTTGGGTGCCAGGTCGATTCCGTGACGCAAGTGGTTCGTATCGATCATGACTCGATCCGCCCAGCACCCGATACCGTGACGGGGAACGGAGCTGGCTACATCGCTGGCTTTGCCCGAGTCCAAGAGCAACTCGTCGTCTTGCTAGATATCAATCAGTTACTCGACCCGCAAAGGCTTGATCAGGTTGGTCGATTGCCAGTTCCTGACGCAGCTCATCCGAACAATTAACACTTCCATTACGATACATCGCAATCCATAGGAGTCCATCCGACGATGGCTGAGGTCAACAACAACGCTTCCACCGCCAAAGGTCGTCGCCCTGCTTCCCGTACCAGAGAGAAATCCGTCGAACCGAAGTCGACCGATTCTCATTCGTCGAAGGAATCGATGTTTGACGCATTGTGCCGTTCGATGGCCATGATCGAGTTCTCGATGGACGGAACCATTCTGTGGGCGAACGATAATTTTCTTCGCACGATTGGCTATTCCCTCGATGAGATCAAGGGACGGCACCACAGCCTCTTTGTCGATCCCGATTACAGGACGACGCAGGAGTACCGCGATTTTTGGTATGAGTTGAGTCAGGGGGTCTTCAAAGTCGCGCGATTCAAGCGTTTTGGAAAAGGAGGACGCGAGATCTATCTGCAGGCGGCATACAGCCCAATCATCGATTCCGCGGGCAAAACTGTCCGTGTGGTCAAAATGGCTGCCGATGTCACCGAAGATGCGATGCGCGAGTTCCGAGCGCAAGAACGTGAAGACATCATCCAAAAGCAATTGATCGAAGACCAACAGGAACTGGAACGCAAAGTCAATTTGCTTTCGATCAACGTCGAATCTGCTTCGCGTGGGGATCTGACACAGGAAGTGACCGTGACGGGACAGGATGATCTTGGCCGACTCGGGGTTAGTCTAAAGAAGATGATCTGTGACCTGCGGACGATCATCGGCGAAGTCATGGCCGCGGCTCAACAACAGAACGAAGGTGCCCGCACCATTGCCGAGAGCAGCTCCAATCTGAGCGAGGGAGCCCAATCCCAGGCAGCCTCCGTCGAAGAGATGACCGCGAGTGTGGCTCAGATGCTGGATTCGATCGAAGCCATTTCGGAGAACGCCATCTCTGCCAAAGCCAAGGCGATCGAGACCTCGAAACTTGCCGAGAGTGGCGGGACCACGGTCAACGAGGCCATTCACGCCATGAAGATGATTCAGAAATCGAGCGAGCAGATCAACGAGATCATTCAGGTCATAGGAGAGATCGCCAGTCAAACCAACTTGCTCGCGCTCAATGCCGCGATCGAAGCGGCCCGGGCCGGTGAGCACGGACTCGGCTTTGCCGTCGTTGCCGACGAAGTCCGAAAGCTGGCAGAACGCTCGAGCGAAGCTGCCAAAGAAATTGCCAAGCTGATCAAGGAATCCTCGCGCCGTGTCGAAGAAGGAGCCAGCCTTTCGGAAAAGGTGGGAGATTCTCTTCGCAAGATCGTCGAATCGGTCGACGATAATGCGCAAAGAATTGTCGAGATTGCCGCGGCGACCGAAGCTCAGGCCGCCAGTGCCCAACAGGTCAAGGCCGCGATACGAAGCGTATCCGATACCACCGAATCCAACGCCGCTGCTTCCGAGCAATTGGCCGCCAGCGCCGAAGAACTCGGTGCACAAGCCCAAGGCTTGCGTGATCTGGTAGCCAAGTTCAAGACCTGATGATTGAGTCGAAACCGATGACCGATTTGGAACGGCTGACCCCTAAACAGTTCGAACTGTTTCAATCGTTCATCTACCAACGTTCTGGCATCAAGCTGGAGATCTCCAAGATCACGCTCGTCAGCAATCGAATCCGACGTCGCTTGAAGGCGGGTAATTTTCAAGACTTCGATGCCTACTATCGCTTCCTGACTTCGCGAGCCGGGACCGGTGAGCTGTCGGCATTTCTCGACGCAATCACCACCAATGAAACATTCTTCTTTCGAACCCAATCCCATTTCGATTGGCTGAAGAATGAATATTTACCCGAACTCGCCAGAGCCAAGTCGGACGGCAAGCGGACTGCCAGCGTGCGATTCTGGTCCGCGGCGTGTAGCTCCGGTGAGGAACCGTATTCGATTGCGATGTGTCTCGCCGAGTCAAGCGTCTTGCTTCGCGGATGGGACGTTCAGATTCTCGGTACCGACCTCAGCGAATCGGCGCTCACGGCAGCCAGGGAAGGAGTCTACAAGCGACGAGCCATGCAAGAGATGGACGCAGCCAGGATTCGTCGCCATTTCTCAGAAGAAGCGGACGAGCTCTTCCGGCTCAAGGCAAGCGTTGCCCAGATGGTCCAGTTCAAGCACCACAACTTGCTCCGCCCACTGAACGAACCTCCCTTTGATTGCATCTGGATCCGAAACGTTTTGATCTATTTCGATCGCGAATCCAAAGCCAAAGTGGTCGAGCATTTGGTCCAATCGCTCGTCCCTGGAGGTTACCTGGTCGTTGGTCCGTCGGAAGGACTTTACGACATGCTGACCATGCTTCAAAAACGAACCCCGTTCCTCTATCAGAAGCCGAAGAAGGACGCGTCGTGAGCGAAGATCTCGATCTCAGTACCGGAATGCCATCCGACGAGATGGCGCAGTACCTGCAGATGTTCGTCGACGAAACGTCGGAACAACTCGATGCGCTGGTGGATGTCCTCCTGGTGCTCGAATCGGAGCCGAGCAGCTCCAGCCATCTGAACGAGTCCTTTCGATTGATCCATTCCATCAAGGGTGCCGCAGCCATGATGGGACTGGATGGCATCACTCTGCTGACGCATCACTTAGAGAACCACTTCGAAAGGTTGCGATCCGGATTGTGGACGCTCGATCGGCCGATGATGAATCTGGTCCTCAAGTGTGTCGATTACCTCAGGGAAGCGACCGACAAATTGCGGGAGGGGAAACCCCTCGTAAGCGCTCCGGAGCTGATTGAACTCCTCTCGACGGCACAGCCTGTGGAAGAGAGTCCAGAGAGCCGGGAGGTCGCGCCGTCGGCTCCCATGGCCACACCGACTAGTCAGGCGATACCCACGCAATTGCCGATGCCGGAAGAAGTGCGCTCGGATGAGGTTTCCGCGCAAGAGCCTGCGACCGAACGGGCCTCGACGTCGATCGTTCGCAGGCGAGTCATCCTGTATTTGGATAAAGACATCGAACTTCCGGAGTTGAAGGCGGAACTGATTGTTGTGCAACTGCGCAGCGTCGGGGAGGTAGTTCGAACCAATCCCGACACGAGCCAGCTCGAGAGCGTGGCGGCCTTAAGGACGCTGCAGGTTTGGATCGATACCGATCGGAGCGATGACGAGTTGCGAGCGGTAGCCGATATCGTCGGTGTCGAGATGATCGAAATCGATGCCGTGGAACCCGAGGACGAAACCATTTCGGCCACACAGGCGAAAACGATGAGGGAGGAGACTCCCGTCCTTCGCCAATCGGAAACAGATCTGAAATCGGAACCTGCTGTCGCGCTCGAGACCCCTAAGGAACCAGGAGAACCTGGAGAACGGATCGAGCGGAGTGCGAAAGTTGGAGAGACGGTTCGAGTCGATCTCCAACGCCTCGACCGATTAATGAATCTCGC